>NZ_JACUTS010000059.1 GCF_014859695.1 Sulfurimonas sp.
TAGATAAACCTTAAAAAAAACATAAATTAAGTTGTTTATAAGCTTAAGAAGATATACTTTCGCCAATTAAACAGACATTATTTTATGTTGATGTTAAGAAAATTACTTGAAAGGTTCAAGAATGAAATTTACGAAAATTGCAACTCCTGAACAAATCGATCAAAAATGGGTTTTGATTGATGCTGAAGGTAAAACTTTTGGTCGTATTATCACTGAAGTTGCAACAATACTTCGCGGTAAAAACAAACCATGTTTTACTCCAAACATTGACTGTGGAGACTATGTTGTAATTGTTAATGCTTCAAAAGCAAAATTCAACGGTCTTGGCAAAATTGCTAACAAAGAGTATTTTTCATACTCTGGCTACTTCGGTAGTGTAAAAAGTACTAAAATGACTGAACTTTTAGAGAAAAATCCTGAGAAGCTTTATAAATTAGCTACTCGCGGTATGCTTCCTAAAACTAAGCTTGGTGCTAAAATGATTAAAAAATTAAAAATTTATGCAGGTGCTGAGCATCCTCACACTGCACAACTAGCTAAGTAAGGAAACCAGATGGCAAAAATATATGCAACAGGACGTCGTAAGGCGTCAATAGCAAAAGTATGGTTAGCTCCGGGTAGCGGAAATATAAGCATCAACGGTCTTTCGTTAGACGCATGGCTAGGCGGATTAGAGGCGAAAAAACTTCGTGTTAAGCAACCTCTTGCACTAACAAAACAAGATACGTCGGTTGATATCGTAGCTACTACTTTAGGCGGTGGTTTCGGTGGTCAAGCTGACGCACTTCGTCATGGTATCTCTCGCGCATTAGTAAAATTTAACCCAGAGTTAAAAGCTATACTAAAACCTGAGGGCATGATGACTCGTGATTCACGTATTGTTGAACGTAAGAAGCCGGGTAAACGTAAAGCACGTCGTTCTCGTCAGTTTTCTAAGCGTTAATCGCTGCAAAAACTTTTTTTTCAGTGCTTTTCGCACTGGAAAAATCTCCTCCAAATTTTTCATTAACATTTTCTTCTATTTTACTTTGATATAATCGCTCAAAAAAAGAGTCATTTTGCGCTATTTACTGTTTCTGTTTTTATCACTAAATCTTTTTCTCAATGAGTGTGAAGCATCAACACTTCATTTAGCAACCTCTGCCAATCCCTCACGGCTCAATCCCATACTCGCAACAGATTCAAGCTCATCGGAGATAACAGGTTTTTTGTTTAATGGATTAGTAAAGTATGATAAAGATTTATCAACAATCATAGGGGATTTGGCGGAGGAGTTCTATTTTGAAGATGAGAAGACGCTCCTTTTTAAACTTCGTAAAGGGGTGAAGTGGCATGACGGGGAGAGTTTTAGCGCAAAGGATGTTCTCTTTACATACGAGGTGCTTGTGTCATCCAAAATAAGCTCGCCATACAGCTCAAATTTTAGATTTGTCGAGAGTGTTGAAGCTGTTGATGAACTAAGCGTGAGAGTAAAATATAAGCAGCCATATTTTAAGGCGCTAGAGACATGGATGATGGGTATTTTGCCCCAGCATATTTTAAAAGATGAGCAAAATCTGATGAGCTCCTCTTTCAATACAAACCCTATAGGCACGGGAGCATACAAACTTTATCAGCTGGAGCACTCTAAAAATATTATTCTCAGCGCCTTTGATGACTACTTTGAGGGCAGGGCAAAGATTGACACTATCTCTTTTCATGTCATAGCCGACCCCATGACACGTTTTTTGATGCTAAAATCCTCCGCTCTTGATGTAGGAAGCATTGAACCTATGCAGTATGAGAAGCAGTTAAATAGCAGCTTTTTTGAAGAGTTTAACATCTATGAAAATATCTCTCAATCCTACACCTACCTAGGTTTTAATCTTCGTTTAGAGAAGTTTCAAAACCCAAAAGTTAGAGAGGCGCTCTCTTTAGCCATCGATAGAGAGGAGCTTGTAGAAATTCTCTTCTTTGGTCATGCAAAGGTTTGCACAGGACCTTTTTTACCCGGCACTAAAGCGTTTAACGAGAGCGTTAAAGCACCCTCACAGGATATACAGAGGGCAAAAGAGCTATTACGCGAGGCAGGATATGATGAGAAAAATCCCTTTACTTTTGAGATAGCAACCTCAAACTCTAGCGAAATAAGACCTTATGCTGCGCAGATACTTCAGCATCAGCTAAAAAAAGCGGGGGTAATTGTTACGCTTAGGGTTATGGAGTGGCAGGCTTTTTTAAATATGGTGGTTTTTCCTCATAAGTTTGACAGCGTACTGCTTGGATGGGGACTCTCCCCGACGCCTGACCCTTACATGTTTTGGCACAGCGATAACGATAAGCAGGGCGGGTTTAATTTAGTGGGCTACCATAACCCAAAAATAAACAAGATGATAGAGGCGTCTCAAAGCATGGTTGAGAGCGAGCGTCTCTCTGCGTCATGGAGGGAGATGTTTAAGATAATAACGGATGAAAATCCATACCTTTTTTTATACATTCCAAACTCAATTACGACGGTTAGTAAAAATATAAAAAACATAGAACCGGCTCCAAGCGGAATTTGGCATAACTACATAAAATGGGAGAAATAGTTTGATAATTTTGTTTGATTTGGATGGTACCTTAATTGACTCGACGGAGGCGATTTTAGAGTCGTTTCACCACTCTTTTGATTTTCATAAACTCTCAAGAAAAGATGATGAAGAGATTAAGTCATTAATAGGCTATCCGCTGGATATTATGTACGAAAATTTGGGAGTTGAGAAGGGCGTAATTGCTGAGATTATTACGACATACAAAGAGCGCTACAGAGATATCTCAACTCAAAAAACGCAGCTTCTCAAAAATGCAAAAGAGGCGGTAGAGTTGGCAAGCCAGTTTGCCACTCTTGGGATTGTTACGACAAAAACAGGACTTTACTCAAAGATATTGATGGAGCATTTTAATGTCATGCATCACTTTGAAGTTCTCATCGGCAGAGAGGATGTGCAAAATCCAAAGCCGCATGCCGAGCCGATTATGAAAGCTTTGGAAAAACTCGACACCAAAAACAGAGAGATTTGGATGATTGGAGATACAAAACTAGACCTTATTGCCGCACAAAATGCAGGTGTAAATTCCATAGGAGTTTTAAGCGGTTATGATGATGCAAAAACATTAAAAATGTTTACAAATGTTATATTGAATGATGCCTTAGAAGCCGCTATATACTTGCGAAAGAGGAAAAAATAACACACTTTTCTTTGTTATTAAAAAAGAACAAAATATCAAGCTATTTTTAAGAGCAACTTGTCTAGAATAAGGGGTAAAATAGAATCAAGGTTCTTATATAAAAGAGAAGGAGAGTTTATGCTAGAGATTAGATGGCATAGTCGTGCCGGACAAGGTGCTGTAACCGGTGCTAAAGGTTTAGCTAATGTTATTTCTACAACTGGTAAGCATGTGCAGGCATTTGCGTTTTACGGATCTGCAAAACGTGGAGCGGCAATGACGGCTTATAACCGTGTTGACGAAAAAGTGATTATGAATCACGAAAAATATATGAGACCTGACTATGTTTTTGTAATAGACCCAGCATTGACTTTTACAACAGATGTCACTATAAATCATAAAGATAGTACAAAATATATTATTACTACTCACATGACTACTGAAGAGTTAAAAAAAGCTCAACCAAAGCTAGAGGGAAAAGAAGTTTACACTGTTGATTGTATTACAATCGCAAATGAAACTATTGGCCGCCCAATTCCAAATACACCTATGCTTGGCGCATTTATGAAGATTTCCGGAATGTATGATATGGAATTTTTCAAAGAGAGCATGAAAAGAGTTCTTGGAAAACTACCACAGAAAATTATCGATTCAAATATGCTTGCAATCCAGCGCGCATACGATGAAGTAAAGTAAGGGATTTATGATGGCAAAAAAAGGATGGGATGAGTTCGAAATCGGGGCTATGCTTCGTACTTTTGACGGAAAGATAGATGACATTGCAGGCACGAGACAAGAGGATCGTGCATACTCTCAAAACAGCTCTTACACTGCAAGTGTGGCTGACTGGAGATTGATCAAGCCGGTATTTAACAAAGACTACTGTATTGATTGTCAGTTTTGTTGGATATATTGTCCGGATGTTTCGATAATTTCAAGAGACAAAAAATTAATCGGCGTAGATATGGATCACTGTAAAGGATGCGGAATATGTGTTGAGGTTTGCCCTACAAACCCCAAATCACTTCTAATGTTCCCTGAACAAGCCGATGAAGAGACAGAGATTGCTAGTTGGCCTAAAAAAGACGAGGAGGAAGCGTAATGGCATTTGATAAAATGGAATTAGAAGATATCGAAGTATGGGATGGAAATTTTGCCGCTGCGCAAGCCCTAAGACAATCTCAAGTTGATGTTGTTGCCGCATACCCGATTACTCCATCAACTCCTATAGTTGAGGGATATGCACAATTTACCGCCGATGGCTACGTTGAGGGTGAGTTTGTTATGGTTGAGTCAGAGCATGCGGCTATGAGTGCATGTATCGGTGCTGCTGCTGCTGGTGGTCGTGTTGCTACGGCTACATCTTCTCAAGGCTTTGCGCTTATGGTTGAGACACTTTATCAAGCATCAGGGATGAGACTTCCTATAGTTTTAAATCTTGTAAACCGTGCACTTGCTGCTCCGCTTAACGTTAACGGTGACCATTCTGATATGTATCTAGGTCGTGATAGCGGCTGGATTCAGCTTGATGCCTACTGTCCTCAAGATGCTTATGACTTAAACTTTATAGCATTTAAAGTTAGTGAAGATCACGATGTAAGACTTCCATGTATGGTGAACCAAGATGGATTTATGACTTCTCATACGGCGCAAGGTGTTCACACTTTAACGGATGATGAGGCTTACGGATTTGTCGGTGAATTTAAACCGATGAACGATATGCTTGATTTTGAGCATCCTGTAACTCATGGTGTTCAAGCAGAAGAAGATTGGCACTTTGAGCATAAGGCACGTCAGCATAACGATCTTATGACAAAAGTGTTCCCAAAAATAGAGGCGGCATTTAGCGAGTTTGAGAAATTGAGCGGTCGTAAGTACAATATGGTAGAGAAGTATGATATGGATGATGCGGATGTTTGTGTTGTTTGTATGGGCAGCTCTGTTGAGACCGCTCGTGAAGTTGCGACTGAGATGAGAGCGCAGGGTATTAAAGCCGGTGTGGTGGGTATAAGAGTTATTCGTCCATTCCCGTTCTTTGAAATTGCTGAGGCATTAAAATGTGTTAAGGCAATCGCTGCGCTTGACCGCTCATCGCCAAACGGCGCTCCAGGAATGCTCTTCAATGAGATAGCAGGTTCACTTTTCAATACGGATACAAAAGCTATGCTTAGCGGGTATGTGTATGGATTGGGTGGTCGTGACTTAACAAAAGCTCATTTAGTGGCTCTCTTTAAAGAGCTTCAAGCCAATGTTGATGCAGGTAAGATTACTACGCCTCTACAGCAGTTTATCGGTGTTCGTGGACCGAAACTAGCATACCTATAAGGAGACAAGCATGAGTGAAATGAAAAAAATAAAAAACTTAAAAGAGTTTTCAACATCGGCTGACCGCTTTGAGGGTGCTAACCTTTTATGTCCGGGTTGTGCACACTCTATTATAGTTCGTGAAGTTCTGAATGCGACAAATGATGATATGATTCTTTCTGCTTCGACAGGTTGTCTTGAAGTTTGTACGGCAGTTTATCCGTATACATCATGGGATGCTTCTTGGATTCATATTGGATTTGAAAACGGCTCAACGGCTGTTGCCGGCGCAGAGAGTATGTATAAAGCGCTTAAGAGAAAAAATCGCCTTAAGCAGCCTGAACGTAATCCTAAGTTTGTATCTTTTGCAGGGGACGGTGCTTCTTATGATATCGGATTCCAGTGGATTTCGGGATGTATGGAACGCGGTCACAATATAATGCATGTTGTTCTTGACAACGAGGTTTACGCAAATACGGGCGGACAGAGATCATCTTCTACTCCGATAGGCTCTTCGGCAACTACGTCACCGGCAGGTCGCGTTAGTTACGGTGAGAAGAAAAATAAAAAAGATATTGTATCCATAATGGCTGCACACGGTATTCCATATGCCGCTCAAGTTGCTCCAAACAAGTGGAAAGATATGGTCAAGAAGATTCAGCACGGATTTTCTGTAGATGGACCTGTATTTATTAATGCTGTTTCCCCTTGTACAACAGAGTGGAAATTTGACCCTAAAGATACGATGAATATTACAGACTTAGCAACAGACTCCTTGGTTTTCCCTCTTTATGAGATAATCGACGGACATGAGTTGAATATTACATACAGACCTAAAAATATTGTTCCTGTAGAGGAGTATTTAGCTGCTCAGGGACGTTTTAAGCACCTCTTTAAAGATGAGTATAAGTACCTCATTAAAGAGTGGCAAGATAGAGTAGACGAAAAATGGGCGTATCTCCAGCGCCGCGAAGAATCTAGAGTCTAGTAAAGTTCTAGCTTCAGCACATCTTGCACAAAACTAACCCACTCGGCGTACTACAGTACGCAGTCGGGCTTAGTTTTGCACAATCTGCACCAAATCTAAAACTTCTTCTTACTACTTTTTGTTACTATTTTTAAAACAGATCTGCATGTCCGAAAAATATCTCTTGATTTGGATTCTTTCTTATACTCTCTAAAATCTCTTTTGCTCTTAATTTTGTCTCTTTGTCAAAATAGATAAGCATATTTCTTGAAAATATAAAATCAAACTTTCCGATGTTTTTAAAAGAGGGGTCAAAAAGATTTATAACCCTGAATGTTACCTGTGATTTAACCGACTCTCTTAAGGCATAAAGCAAATCACTTTTTGTGAAGTATCTCTCTATGACACCCTCAGATAGATTTCTTACATTTCTCTCTCTGTAAAGTGCTTTTTTTGCCCTGGATGTGGCATCAAGGTTAATATCTATTCCTGTAATATGGAATTTATTTGGAGCTACACCTGCCTCAAGCAGAGCTATTGTGATGCCGTATGGCTCTTCACCGGTTGCGGAGGGGGCGCATAAAACAGCAACCTCTCTATCGGCATCTTTCACCAGTTTTACAAGCTCCTCTATCTGTTTAAACTCTCTATAAAAAAAGGTCTCATTTGTTGTCAGATAGTCTATAAGCTCTTGCTTTAGCTCTCTCTCATGTTCCATTTTTTTTAGGAGTTCTGTAAAGGAGTCTATCTCTCTATGTTTGCAAAATGTTGTAACTTTATTTTGTAAAATTGATACCTGTTTATCGAAAGTTACACCTGTTTCATTTTTAAAAAACTCAGCAACAGGCGTCACATCTCTATAATCTTGTATAATATTTTGCTGAGCCGTATCTGCAACCTGCTTTTTATTTCTAAAAAAACTAAACATCAGCTGCAAAAGCTCCTTATTTTCTCTTGAATTGTCTGCGTATCGGCAATCTCAATATTTTGAATCTCTTTTCTTGCTCTGCTTGGCATGCCATCAACTATGGCACTCTTCTCGTCTTGCGTTATTGTTCTCGCGCCACTTAGCGAGAGTTGTTTGCATCCATCAACACCGTCATCTCCGATGCCTGTTAGTATCACAGCTAGTATCTCTATATCTTGAGCAAAAGGGACAAGCGAGTTAAATACCGTATTTATATCGGGATTATACTTATATTGTTGTGATAACTCTACTTGAAATTTCAATCCGTAGCCATCTCTTTTAGCAGATGTCATCCCATGGCAAAGATAGATATTTCCAGACTCAATGAAAGTGCCATCTTGTGCCATGCTAATGGTATTGACACTAAGCTCTTTTAATCTTTTTGTAAAACTCGGTATAAAATCCATTGACATATGTTGGGCTATAAGAACGACCGTATCGCTTAAAACAGGCAGAGATTTTATAATCTTCTCTATCTGCCCAGGGCCGCCGGTTGAGGCGCCAATCACTACTAACTTTTTAGGCAGTTGCATGTTCAATCACAGGCCCTGATCTATATCTTTTTTTGCTTCGCTAAATTTGTAACCTTGCGAGTAGTCGACACCAAGCTCTTTTACAATATTGAAAATCTCATCATTTTCCACAAACTCTGCAACCGTCTTCATCCCTAGCTTTTTGGAGAAGTCTACAATAGTCGATACCACCAAATAGGCATTTTCATCTTTGTCTATATTTTTTATAATGGAGCCGTCAATTTTTAGATAATCAGCTTTTAGTTTTATAAGATACTCAAAGTTGCTGTATCCTGTTCCAAAGTCGTCAATCGCAATTTTGCAGTTATACTTTTTAACTTTGGCTATAAAGTTTATTACATCTTCAAATTTTTCGATATATTCAGACTCTACTATTTCAAAAACAATTTTAGAGCCAATACCGTATCTCTCAAGCATCATAATTATATATTGCGAAATTTGAGGCTCTAAAATATCGTCTATGGAGAGGTTTATGGAAAACTCAACATCTTTATCTTTGAACATCTCGAAAGATTGTTCTATTACGGTTCTTGTAATATCGAAATACTGTCTTGTCTGCTTCGCAACACCCAAGAAGAAGAACGGAGATATAATCTTATCTCCATCTATCATTCTGACCAAACACTCATACTTCTCATAACCGAGAGTTTTATTATTTACAATTGGCTGATAGTAGGTAATGATATTTTTGTTTTTTAGTGCGTTTGAGAGCTTTTTGCTCCACATAATATTGTTTTCATACTCTTTATTTAAGGAGATGCTCTCTTTATAAACAAGGTAGTTATTGTTACTTTTTTTGGCGATTTTAAGTGCCATATTTGCAGTAGAGAGAAGTCTGTTTTTATCCTCTTCAAATGAGACACCACAGCTGCAAGAAATCAATATCTGCTCGTTTTCAAGTGCTATACCCTCTTTTATCTCCTCTGAGATATTTTTTACTATACTTTCAAACTGTGCTCTTGTGTATGATGTGCCGAGTATTACGAACTCATCTCCTTGAAGTCTGTAAAATCTAAGGTTAGAGTCACTAAAAACAGAGTTGTATATTTTGTCTCCCAATCCCTTGATGACGTCGTCGCCGAATTCATGACCGTAGAAGTCATTTATCTGTCTAAAGTTGTCAAGATTAAAAATCGCAACTGAGAGATTTTCAAGGGGGTTGATGTCATTGTTTAGCTTGGTTCTGTTCCCATAACCTGTCAAGAAGTCCATTGTGGAAGCATTTTTTATCTCTGATATATTTGTTCTTACTCCAATATACTCTACAATATTGCCTTCTCTGTCCATAATGGGGTTTATAACAGCTTTTACCCAGTAAGATGTCCCGTTTTTATTTAGATTTTGAAGCTCTCCCAACCACGGTTGTTTAAGATTTTTTATAGCATGCCACATTTCTTTAAAGGTCTCTTTTGGGGTATCCGGATGCCTTACAATGTTATGAGGCTTTCCTAGAAGTTCATTCTTTGTATAGCCGCTAATTTTGCAAAACTCATCATTAACATAGGTAATAATTCCCTGCGCATCAGTTTTGGAAACTATAAAACTCCTATCAACGGCAGATTTATACTGCTCTAAAAGCAGAAGTGAGTCGCTATGCTCCTGCTCAAGCTCATCTGTTTTAAACAGAACAGTTCGAATAGCCATTATCATTAAAACAGTAAGTGCTATTATGCTAAAGATTAGAAAGAAGGATAGGGCTACTATCTCATAAAAAGCAAGGTCTAGCTTGCTGTTGATTATTTTATTTACTTCATAAAAAAGTTTATCTTCTACAGCTTTTAAAAGGTTTATTGTGTTTGTTGATTGTTCAAACCAATACCCTGCGTTTGTGTTAAAGAGATTTTCGTTTTTGCTCCTTAGTGCCTCATCTATTATCTTAAAAGTCTCGTCTACAACATCCCCTTTAAAGGTATCGTAGTAAAATATCAAGATATTATCGGGTGCTATTGCTTGAAAACTTATGCTGTTGAGATTGTATAGCTCAAGATTGCCCGCAAAAGAGGCAAGTGTACTTTTTAAGAATTTATTATATATTAAAACCTCACTTAAAGTAGCTCTTATCTGCCCCAAAGCCTCTTTTGCGGAGGATAGATGAGTATACGCCTGTATGATGTTTCTATTCTCTTTGTCATTCATCATAGAGGGAATCGTTCTTGTAAAATTAAGAAGCGTGGCTATATTTTTTGTGTAGTAGCTCTTAGCATCGGTCGTCGACATTTTGAGCAGATAGATTGATTTTCTGTTTAGTTTTACATCACTTAAAACATCCATAATGTAGTTATTGCTGTTTTTGGTTTGTGCATAAGTAAATTTTGCATCATCAATTGCCCCGTCTAAATCATTCATGGCAGATAAAAGCTTATCGTCACTGCTGTTTAGATTCTCGCTTGCGATAAGCCCCGTTATAAGCCCTCTCTCTATCTGCATAAAGTGGATTACTCTAGAGATGACCTGTGCTTCAAGAATGCGGTATTTTGTCGTCTCAAGATTTTTTTTATCATCAGCTGCTTTAAAAAGAAGCATAAACGAGAGTATCAAAATAAAGGATATAGTGATAATCGATAAAAGAAGCAGTTTTGATTTTAAATCTAGTTTTATGATTGACATTGGTTGCTTTGTTTGTTCATTAAGTAATCTTTTATTTTTTAAACATTTTAGGTAAATTTACCATATTTGTCAATCTAAATGAGGTTGCTAAAACTCCCTATAGAAGGAGTTTTAATAGGAATTGTTTATTTACGTTCTAAACGTCTCCAGCTTCGCATGCAGCTCATCCGTCATTGCATTTAGATGCTCTGCGGCAGCCGCAATCTCTTCAACATTTCTTGCGTTTTTAG
>NZ_JACUTS010000060.1 GCF_014859695.1 Sulfurimonas sp.
ATTTGTCCCTGCCACTAAAACGGACGCGTTCGTTTTAGTGCGTAACATCAGTTAAGAAGCAAGGTCGGGAGATGGACACCATTTTAAAATTTTTAAAAAACAAGATTGAGTGGTTTAAAAAAGTTTTAGGCGTAGTAGATAAAAAAGTGCTTATCTCCTTTGAGCTTTCCGAATTTATGCAAGAGACCGAGTCCGCGCTACAAAATATCCCACAAAACTACAAAAGGCTTTATGAGCTTCATCCTGCCGAAATGCAATTTTTTGTAGATAGAGAGAAAGGGATAGGTGCGCTTCAAAAATCTTTTACGAACTGGGCGAAAAACCGTTTTGTCACATGTGCAATAATCGGCGAAAAGGGATGCGGGATTAGCTCAATGCTCAACTCATTCCTTTCCGACATCCCTTATACCGACATAATAAGAGATGAGTTGCATGAGAAGATATTTACAAAAGAGGACTATTTTAAGTACTTCAACACTCTGCTAAAGACCGAAAATATAGCTACAAACAAAGAGCTTATCGATTTTTTAAACAATACCCAAAGCGCAAAAATCATAATTTTAGAGAATCTACATCATATGTTTTTAAAAAAAGTGGGTGGATTTGAGAGCATCAAGATGCTTTTTGAACTTATCTCCTACACGACAAAAAAGGTGCTTTGGATTGGAGTTTTTACTCCAGAGACATGGAATTTTCTTGCTAAAACAATCTCCATCTCAAACTATTTTACGAGCGAAATTTTTATAGAACCGCTAAGCCATGAGAACATAAAAGAGACAATTTCTAAAAGAAATGAGTATGAAAATCTAAAAACAGAGTTTCTTCCAAAAGAGGAGAACCTTAAAGGCATGGCACTTGAGAAGCTTGGGGATGAGCAGAAGCAGATTTTTTTGAGTGAGAAGTTTTTTAAACAGCTACATAAACTCTCAAACGGAAACATCTCTCTTGCCATGCTCTACTGGGTACGTGCGATTGAGAAGATAGAGGAGAATATAATTTATATTAAAGGGATAGACAACGTTGATCATTCATTTGTTAAAAATCTCTCCTCCGAAGCTCTTTTTGCGCTTCAAGCGCTCATCCTCCATGACGGACTTGATTTGCATGACTTCTCTATCGTGATGAATGCACCACATGAGGAGTGCCGTAAGATGCTGATGCCGATGCTTGAGAAGGGTTTGCTTATCCAGCCGCATAAAAAGTACAACATCAATCCCGCTATCTATCAGCAGGTACATGACCATCTCTCATCTAAAAATTTTATCCACTAAAACGGAGCGCTGATATGAAATTTATAACTCTCTTATTTTTTACCTTTTTTGTACAGATACTATGCGCTGCAGATGCCTTGATAGAAGATAGCGAAGTAAAAGTTGTCCCTATAGATTTTTTTGTAATATTTTCTCTCTCAAAAATTCTTTGGACGCTACTCTTTTTTGTTATCGCTTACACATTTATAACTCTTTTAACAAAAATATTTGAGTTTTTTGCGCAAAAGAGCGCTAGAGCCAGAATACCTATAAAAGGGTTTATCCCAGTCCTTAGAATCGCTCTTTGGACACTCTTTGTTATAGCAATTATAAAGATGATATATAACCCTCCAAAAGAGATTCTTCTTACTACCCTAGCCTCTGTTGCAATTGCTGTCGGTTTTGCTACGCAGGATCTGCTCAAAAATATATTCGGCGGTATTATGCTTCTTTTTGACCGTCCTTTTAAAGTAGGCGACAAGATAAAAGTGGGCGAAAATTACGGCGAAGTGATAAATATCGGTTTGCGGGCGACACGGATTGTGACCTCTTATGATTCAATGGTTGTGGTTCCAAATATGGAGCTTATGAACACGCATGTCTCAAACAGCAATACGGGCGAACTCTACTGCCAAGTAGTCGCAAAAGTTATGCTCCCCATCGATGCTCCCATGGACAAAATCCGTAAAATTGCCATTGAAGCAGCGCAAGTTTCAAGATATATCTATCTCAACAAACCCATTGAAGTACTCTTTACAAACAAGATCTATCAACGCAAATCTTTTTTAGAGATGGAAATAAAAGCATATGTCATGGATATTCGTTATGAGTTTGAGTTTAAGAGCGATATGACGGAGATAGTTATAAAAGAGCTTTTTGCTCAAGGCATAATCAACAAAGATGATCTAGGCTAAACAAATTTTACAAAAAGAAAAACATGAAAACATACAACATTTTCACAAACAAGCCAGATACGTTGCCAAGCGGCAAAGCGGATTTTTTACTAGCATCTTCGGTTACAAAAACATGCGAGATAGAGGGCATAACACAAGCCGGAATCCCCAGGATGATACCGCTCACTCCTACGCTTGATGCGGAGTTTATAGTAAATGGAAAAGTCTACTCTTTGGGCGAGCTTGCTGAGACCCCGACAGGTGTGCCTACTCCTGCTATTATCACAAGAGCGGTGCATAACCTAACTCCCTTTAGCGCGGTAGAGATTTTAGATTTGGGAGTTAGTAAGACTCCTCAAAACTCTACATGTCACCATTTTGGCATAGAACCCTCAGGGTCGATAGCTTCAGGAGCAGAAATAGATGCAAAAACTATTTTTCAAAAAGGCTTCAAAGCGGGAGAGAGCTACGAACTCAGAGGGAACTATCTTATTTTGGGCGAGAGCACTCCAGGCGGAACGACGACTGCCTCCGCAACTGCCGCTGCACTCGGTTATGATTGCAGAGAGAAGTTCTCTTCAAGCTTTTGCAATGTGCCTAATAACATAAAAGGCGAGACGATAAACAAGGCGCTATCACTTATAAACGACGAGATGAGCAACTTTGAGAAGCTCTCACATGTAAGCGACAATATGCTTCTGTTTTGCGCCGGTTTTATTATGAGTGCTTCAAGAAGATTTCACATTGTCCTAGGAGGCGGAACACAGATGGCGGCGTGTCTGCTTATAGCCGACAAACTTAGAGAAGATGTTCTGATGAGAGTAAAACATGAAAATATCACTATTGCTACTACTTTATGGGTAGCAAAGGACGAAAACTCGGATATAGCTCATATACTATCGCTTCTTAGCTACAAACCGCACGCCCTCTACACAACCTTTTCATTTGAAAAAGCAACCATTCCTGTACTTAAAAAATATGATGAGGGAGAAGCGAAAGAGGGTGTGGGCGCGGGAGCAGCCATGGCATATGCAGCTTCAACAAACATAGAGAGAAGCAGACTTTTAGAGGAGATAGAGTACATTATTTACTCTATATAGGTATCACATAAGTATCACAAAAATAAAATATGCTACAATATCTTAAATTTCTATTTGCTTTGGCAAATTAAGGCGCAAGGAACTCTAATAGATGAAACTAGATTTAAAAGCGAGACTTCTTTTCTTAATAATGGTTCCGCTATTTTTCGTAATACTGTTGTCATCATTAATTTTATTTGAAATATATAACGATAAAAAAAATCTTGAGTTTACAAAACATCATATACTTGAAGCAGAAGCAATATCTAAAGTAATCCATTATATGCAGATAGAGAGGGGGATTACCTCGGGGCTTATTGCAAGCAAAAATTTAGACCAAAATGATGAAAAATTACTGGAGGCAAAAGAGAAGCTCAATAAGGCGATTGAGTATGCAAAAAATGTAATATCACAGTGCGCCGTATGCAGAAACAATGCCGACACGTTATCACGTTTTGACAAAATCAAACTAAGAAACAACGGTACCCTTCTTAATCTCTCGACAGCTGATGCAAGAGCTTACTACACAAAAAACATCTCATTTTTTCTTGATTTAATAAAGTTTACTCCGACGCAGATGGATGATAAAGAGAATAGAAACTATATTCAGGCGTATAGCTATCTTATATCTGCCAAAGAAGCTTTGGGACAAACGAGAGCTATCTTAGTAGAGCTCTTTACGAGCAAAGAGTACTTAGATGAACCTTTTACGGCATTTAAAGAGAACTTGAGAGTATATGCTCTTGAGAGTAAAAACTTTAAGAGTGCGGCACCGATGGATATGCTTAATTTTTACTATGATGTCTACAGAGGTAAGGCGGTTGATGAAACATTTAACATGATAGACCTTGCCGTTAAAAAGAGATATGAGGTCGATTTGGGAGTAGAGCCTTCATACTGGTTTGAAAAATCTACACAAACCATAAATCTTCTAAAAAAAGTGGAAGATGAAATATTTAGCGACGTAAAAATTCTTATAAATGACAAGCTGGACTTTGCCTCATACAAACTTATAGCTCTTCTTACATTTTTGATTGTATCCGCTATTATTGTCACAATCTTAATGATACTCATTGTCAGAAAAATTCTATTTTCTACCGACAGCCTAGAGAGAGAGTATGACAACTCTCAAGCTCTTTTAGAGCAGTATAAATCAACCGTGGACGGAAGTTTCATAGTCTCAAAAACAGACCCCGATGGGGTAATTACCTACGTCAATGATGAATTCTGCAAACTTAGCGGCTACTCAAAAGAGGAGCTTATCGGAAAGACACATAGTATCATGAGACATCCCGATATGTCAAAAGAGATCTTCACAGATATGTGGCACACCATAAAAGATTTAAAAAAGCCGTGGGTCGGAGATATGAAAAATCTCTCAAAAGATGGCTCCGTTCACTGGCTAAGAGCGATTATAAACCCCATTTTAGACAGTGACGGCAATGTTGTAGAGTATATAGGGATGAGAACAGACATTACGCAGCAAAAAGAGATAACAAGATATTTTGAAAACCAGTTAAAAATCTCTACAAAAAACTTTGACTTCTCCATACACCTCTCTAAAGAGTATGAAAAAGCAATAGACTCAAGCGCTATTCTCTCAAGAGTAGACAAATATGGAAATATTACCTATGCAAACGATAAGTTTTTAGAGATAAGCGGCTACTCTCTAGATGAACTTGTCGGAAAAAGCCAAAGTGCCATGGGTCAATGCGAGGCTGCCAAAGAGGAGTCCGGCGATGTTTGGCAAGAGGTTTCCAGCGGTAAAATCTGGCACGGCATAATAAGAAACAAAACAAAATCAGGAAAAGATTTTTGGGCAAAAACCACGATAGTGCCTATCAAAGACTTAAACAATGAAATCATAGAGTATCTTGTCATAAAATTTGACATAACCGAGATTGTTGAGCAGAGAAAAGAGTTTGAGAGAGTTGCTAAAACAGACTCTCTAACGGGATGCGGAAATAGATTTAGATTAAACTATGACATGCAGGAGCTTGAAAATATATCGGTAGCGGTTTTCAATATAGACAACTTCAGACAGATCAACGACTTCTACGGGCACCAGTTTGGGGACTTGATCATCAAATCCACTGCAAACAAGATATATGACCTATTTTTACAAGATGATAACTTTAGATTTTACAGACTTCAAGGCGACGAATTTGTTGCCATAGCCATAGACTACTCAAAAGAGCTCTTGATTGAAAAGGTCAAAAAGATACTCGCAACAATAAAAGAGAAATTTACCATAGAAGATGAAGAGATGCTCATATCTTGCACCTGCGGTATCTCTTTTGAAGACAAAGAGCACCTCCTCTCAACCGCAAACATGGCACTTAAAGTTGCTAAAAAAAGCAATGTCGACTTCTTGGTTTATAGCGAAGAGATATCTTTGAACCGCCAATATGAAAGTAATATTATCTGGACAAAAAAGCTCTCAAATGCGCTTAAAGAGAAAAATATCATTACCTACTATCAGCCGATTGTTAACAACTCAAGTCTCTCTTATGAAAAATATGAGTGTTTAGTAAGAATGATAGACAGCAAGAAGATTATACCTCCATACTTTTTTCTCGATGTTGCAAAGCAGACTAGACAGTACTTTGATATTACTAAAACCGTTGTTTATCAAGCGTTTGAGATGTTTAAAGAAAAAGATGTTGAGTTCTCCATAAATCTCTCCATTCTTGATATGCTTGAGCCTGATGTCTCTAAGTATATTCTCTCTATGCTAGAGAAGTACGACATTGGCTCAAGAGTCGTCTTTGAGATAGTCGAGTCTGAATATATGGAGAATTTCGAGGGTGTTATGAGCTTTATAGGCGAGGTCAAAAAATATAACTGCAAGATTGCCATAGATGATTTTGGAACCGGTTATAGCAACTTTGAGTATCTTATAAAACTAAAAGCGGACTATCTAAAAATTGACGGCTCGATTATAAAAAATATAGACAAGGACGAGAACGCATTTTTGGTTGTATCGACCATCGTTGAATTTTCAAAGAAGTTGGGCATGAAAACCATTGCAGAGTATGTAGAGAGTGAAGAGATATTTAAAATTGTAAAAGAGTTAGGCATAGACTACTCTCAAGGTTACTACTTCTCTGAGCCAAAAAAAGATCTCTAAGCAGGCTAAACCCTCTCAAGAAGTTTCTTCAAAATGTAGAGCTTGGCTTTTAGATTCTGAGCCTCCTCGTCATCTTGAGCACCCTTTATCTCTTTTTTCGTCTGCTCTATCTTCTCATAAAGTTTCTCTTTTAGCTTTTCCTGCTTTTTCTCATCGTTTATCTCGCTGAAAAAGAGCTTCTCTATCCCTTCAATTACTTTATCTATCTTCATTCTTTTGCTCCTAATATTCTGATGTCTATATCTTTTATCCACAAGATTGTAGCAACTTGGATTAATTTTTGTGTTACGTCGTATGCAAATGCACTGTCATTAATAAGCGATGTCGCCATCTTGGAGTCAATCTTCTTCTCTCGGATGAGCGTATCAATCCTGCTGTTTTTTATGTTATCTAGCGCCTTTGTGCTCTCTTTTAAAAGCTCAATGGTAGATATAACATCCAAATCATCGTCATGCTCTTTTAGCTTCTCTATAGCATCTATGGTCTTTGCGATGTACACTCTTAAGTTGTCGTACTCCTCTTTAATATAGGGATTTTTTGACTTGGAGTAGTAAAAGATGTTTTTTTGCAAATCTCTCATATTTTTAAGAGCCTCTACTATCTCGCGTGAAGCAAGCTTTAGACCGTAAACCCTGTTTTGATCCTCTTCATTCATGTTCTCCTGAGAAAGAGTTGCATAGTGGATGATATCGCCGTAAAGCGACTTAATCTTGCTTGCATAGAACTCGCTTACATCAGTATTTATGCTTATGTCAGAATTTCTTACCACCCCCTCTATATCTTTGCTCCCTATGAACTCGTGACGGTGCAAAAACATGGAGTGTGAAATCGCCTCAATAGCGCTGCCGTAGAGGTGGATTATCTCTTTTTTTATAGACTCAATCGCCGCATCAGGCACGTTAATGACAACATCATCAAGATAGAGGGGCTTTAGCGCATAGATATTTACCTCTATAAAAAGCGTCTCTAAGTACTTCACAAGTCTATGGGTAAAGGGAGATACCAGCATGACGCCGATAAGATTGAAGATAGTGTGAAAAAGCGCAAGCTTCATGGCATAATCATCATCTGCAATGCCGACTTTTAAAGCCAAAAATGTCGTCAAATCACTAAGCGGGTAGAGGAAGAGTATAGCCACGGATGCCGTTATGATGTTGAAAATAAAGTGTGCAACCGCGACTCTTTTGCCGTTTGAGTTTGATGAGATGGCGCCAAGAACAGCCGTTATCGTAGTACCGACATTTGCACCGATTGCCAGCTCAATCGCATTGATATATACAATCTGGTTTGTTGCAAGAGCGGTTATAATCAGTGCCATTGTCGCGCTGCTTGACTGCATAATAACTGTTGCCGCTATACCAAGCGAGATATATACCAACGCTCCCAAATAGCCCTCAACTGCAAACTTTGACATATCGAGCGTCTTTTGCAGAACCTCAAAACCGTCTTTCATGTAATCGATACCAAGAAAAATAAATCCCAGTCCAAGAAGTATCTTTCCCACCCCCTGATAACTCTTGCTCTGGGCAAACTTAAGTACCGCTCCAAAGATAATCATCGGCATTGCATAGGTTGCTATGTCTATCTTTACGCCAAATGACGAGACTATCCACGACGTCGTTGTCGAGCCGATATTTGAACCGAAAATCACCCCGATTGCGCCGCTTAGCGTAATAAGCTCCGCACTTAAAAATGAGATGATGATGACCGAGACCAAAGAGGAGCTCTGCATAATGGCAGTTGCGATAAACCCTGTGCCTATCGCCTTTGGCAGAGTATCGGTGCTGACTTGCAGAGCCTTCTCAAGCACGCCTCCGCTAAAAAGTTTAAAGCCATCCTCCATAAAAAGCATACCGACCAGAAATATAGCAACACCGGCAATGATAATCTTATAGTCGTCGCTGTAAAAGACTACAAATGCAAGAGAAAGTAAAAAAAACTGAAAATAGTACTTTTTAAACATCAACGACCTTGGATGATATGAGTGTGATTTAACATACTACTATCTTTTGTTTTAAATTTGCTTTTTTATGCTTTTGTATTTACTAAGGTCTGAAGATATATTATTTTCCATTGCTATTTTTTGCGTTGTAGTTCTAAAAGTTGTTTGTCAAAATCACTCAAATATTCTCTATCTTGAGCAACTCTATATTTTTCATACTCATCCAAAGCTAGCGCAACGGCTACTTCATGAGAGATTTTGCCTTTGTGTTCTAATACTTCTTTTTCATTGAACCGTAAAAAAGCATCAAGTTTTGCCACCCAATCTTTCATGTACATTACTTGTTTGTTTTTGGCCTGAAACTCGGCATAGTCAAGATACATCGTTACGATTCGATTGAAAAAGTCTAACTCTTCTAACGAGAGGTAATTTTTGGTTACCGCCACATCGGCTCTTCTGATTTTTCCATGGGGTGAATTCTTCCAACTTGTAAGCCCCATGTTTTGCTTATTGCTACCCGCTCTGTTATAAATTATTTCAGCGGCTGTTTCACCAACTATTGCGAAGTGGAGCTTATTTTGCACGGTTGCAAAAAACTCCTTACTTATCTCATGATTTGGGTCATAATCGCTACTACACTGTGCATAAATATCGGTGATTTTTTGATAAAGTCGTCGCTCACTACTTCGTACATCTCGGATTCTCTCTAACTGTTCATCAAAATAATCTTTACCAAATATCTGCCTCGGGTCTTTAAGCCGCTCATCATCCATCATAAAACCTTTGATGATAAACTCTTTGAGATGCTGTGTCGCCCACTGACGAAACCGTGTCCCTTGAAGTGATTTAACTCTATAGCCTACGGAGATAATGACATCAAGATTGTAAAAGTTAGTAGGTTTTTTAGCAAATTCGGAAATTCCGAATTTCTTCATAGTATCTAACTCTTCAAGCTCATTTTCTTCATATATATTTTTTATATGCTCATTTATTGTTGAGCGACTTTTTCCAAAAAGCCCTGCTATCTGTTCCTGTGTAAGCCATACCGTTTCATCTTGTACAAGCACATCTACCTTGATTTTTCCATTTTCAGCTTTGTAGAGTAAAAATTGTGTTGGTTGGAGTTGTTTATCCATCTATTCCCCCAAGATATTTACTATCAGGTTTATCACGGTTTCTTTTTGTTGCGGGTCGCTTTTGGCAGTCATGAGTGAAAGTGCCACAAGTGCGTTATCGTTGATTTTTAACTCGCCGCTACTTTTATAAAGCATATTGTTTTTAGACAAAAAGAGAATAAACATAAAAGCACCGATGCGTTTATTGCCGTCATTAAAAGGATGCCCTTTGATGATGTAGTAGAGCAGATTTGCCGCTTTCTCTTCTACGCTAGGGAGCAAATCGACACCGCCAAATGTTTGGTAAATGTTTCGCACCATACCGCCGAACTCTCCCGCCTTTTCATGTCCAAAAAGTTCAGTAGCTTCGCCTTTTCTCATAAGCTCACTTTTTAGTTGCGCAATAGCCTCTTTTGCCTCATCAAAATCCAAAACAAACTTTGCTTCTTTTGGTTCGATGTTTACATGTAAAGAGTCTTCATCATACCCTTGCAAAAGTGACCAGGTACGAGAGTAGCCCAGTATAACATCCAACAGCCCTTTTGCTTCATGAAGCTCAAGCTCACTTTGTGAGATAGTATTTTGCAGGAGTGATATAGTCTGATTTAACTCTTTGAGTCCTTTTTGTTCTAACCTTTTTTGGTTAATAGCATAGCCGTTTACGAGATACTCTTTTAGGACTTTTGTTGCCCAGACTCTAAAGCTTGTGGCTCTTTTGGAGTTTACTCTATAGCCTAAAGAGATAATCATATCAAGGTTATAAAAGTCAATCTCCCTTACGACTTCTCTCTCCCCCTCTTTTTGAACTGTTGCATTTTTTGCAACAGTTGAGTTTTTATCGAGTTCGCCTTCTTTAAAAATATTTCTTATATGTCTTGAGATAACAGATTTATCCCTATCAAAAAGCAATTCCATCTGCTTCTGACTCAGCCACACGGTATCGTTTTCAAGCGATACATCAAGCTTTATCTCTCCGTTTATATCTTTGTAGATGATTATGTCTGACTTGATTTGATTATTCATTGTCTTTTTCCTTATGTTTCATTTATACACTTAAAAATCAAATAATTACAAACATATTAGCAAGAAAAATAAAGAGTGGTGAAATTTATGACTATTTGTCATGTAATTTTCTTTTCATTTTCACATACCAAGCAATCAACCCTCAATGCTGATGTTCAGCCTTAAGCAACTCTTCTGCAGCCTCATCCGAGAGCTGTTCTATCTCCAAAATCTTGCCGCTTGCTACAAGCGGGATGCCTGCTAGTTCATGATTTGCGTTTAGAATTGCGTGCATTTCGTCTATACTCTCAACGACATAAACAACACTTTCCTCTTCGCCGTCAAGTTCTGCACCTACATGAATATCCTCAGGCAAATCTTTG
>NZ_JACUTS010000061.1 GCF_014859695.1 Sulfurimonas sp.
GTCCCTATTTTAGGGGGTTTTGAGAGTTTTTTGGTGCGGTCGGGGGGATTTGAAAAATTACACCCTGTTTTTTCTTCTTTAAAAGTACTTGAAAGTGCTTGAAATAGGGGCTTTTTCGTCTTTCATTGGTATTACGATATATTCTATCTTCTCTTTGTGCTGCTCTAGAAACTTTTTTGCATTAAAGTCTAAGATATCTTCTGAAGTAATGAAATATCTTTTGATTGTTGTCATTGCAAAGGCTGGGTAGTCCTCTAAGTATAAAGCAACGTCACCAATAAACTTTCTTAGATCATCTTGCTTTATTGTGTTTCCTGATTCCTTCTTCCAGTGCTTCGCTTGTATGAAAAGATTGATTTTATTTGCTCTTAAAATGAGATCTATGCCTCTGTCTTTTCTTCCGTTTTTTATTCCGTTGTCGTGTGCTATATATCCCTTTTCTTCAAAGTATTCTTTTAAAAATATTTCGTATATGTCGCCTTTTTCTTTTTTCTCTTCATTGGTCATTTTTTTTTGATTGGTTTCTCTTATGCTCGTATTGGTTTTGTAAAGATTGGTTTTATCTTCTTTAGGTATTTGCTTTTTGATGTTTTTGCTTTCTTTAATGATCTCTTCTTTTAAAAATATGTTTTCTTTAATTTTTGAATCCCATACAATGATCTCTACTTTGTTTACTTTGTCAAATTCTTGTTTCCCGCCATTCGTGGTGCCTAGTCTTGTAATTTTCCAGTTTTCCCCGTCTTTTATTGCCCATCTTAGTTTTTCAAAAATTTTATTCATTTGTCTTGCGGATAAATTGAAGTGCTTGCCTATGGCTGTAGCTTTTAAATATTGGCTATTGTTGTTTTTAAAAATATTAAACACTTCTTTTCTCCTTTTTATTTTAGTTTTAATTTTCCGCTGCTTGCTGCGTTTTTCAATTCTTCTAACTTCTCTAAATGTCTCTTTGTTTCTTCTATGCTTTCATCTAGCGCCAAACCTTGGTTTATTAGTCTTATTAGATCAGGTTTTTCTTTTTCCCAATTAGTTAGCGTTTGCCTTGTTGTTCCCAATAGGTTCGCTAGTTCTTCTCTCGTCAAATTATTTTCCTTTTTTTACAATAATTGTATAATATTTTCCTATTTTTAAGCTGCGCTAAAGGTATTAGATTATACAATATACATAGATTTAGTAAAACTATTTTACATTTAGGAGTGACACCATGACAAAAATCGAATCCAAAACTAACTTTGACCTCTTCTCTTTCGCCTCTGATAACAATGATGAGAAAATTGCGGATGTCACTCCTCGACGTTTAAAAGCGTCTATGCCTTCTAATAATACCAAAAATTATATGAAGCTAACTCCAAACCTTATCAATTATGAGCTTGCCTCCGTCGCTCTAAGCATCGAAAACATCAAAGAAGAGCTGACCTTTGAGAACTCTTCCCCTAAAAAATACCGCGACACTGTACGCATTGAAAGACTCTCAAAAATGCTTTCTATCGCTGAAAAAAAACAGTCTGATTTACTTGATCTTAAAAGGTTAGCAGCATGAGAACTGTAAACATTTTAAAAGAGATTGCATCAGGTAATTTTGTCACTGTCAAACATGAAGATAATTTAAACACTTTGTGTATGCAATATGGAAGATTTCATCTTATCGGTGAAACAGAATCAGATTTAAAAAAGTTTGATTCGTTCTCTGATCTTTTGGATTATTTGAAAACTTCTGAATCTGATTTAAAAGTCGTTTCTGTTCTAAATTCTGATTGGGATGATGAATCATGACCCCCTCACAGCTTCATAATATCTTTGCATTGTTCGCAGACTTTATAGTCTATCCCTGCAAACAAACAAGAGCTGATTTTATAAAAGAGATCAACGCTTTGATGCTTTCAGATTAAATTTTAGGAATATCCGCGCCTTATAAAGACGGCTCACGGGTGACTGTCACTCCCCCGTGTAATAAATCAGGAGCAGACAAAATTCAACTATCACTTAAGGAGTGACACATGGCATTAATTCAAGAAGGTTTCGTTGTATCTTACGAGGTTCTAAAAGTTGGCTCTATCAAGCCGGGCAGATCAGGCGAGTTCGAGGGTAATTCTTATCCAGCGTCTCTTAAATTTAGATCGGTAAATATCTCCGAATCAGAAGACGACGTTGTAGGACTTCGTGAGATAGAACAAATCATTGAGTTTAGCATTCCTTGTGAAAGTGAAATGGTAGCGACAAACGTGGCGGAAGTTGTCAGAAAAGCGCGCAACAATGGCGAGATATTTTCCATTCGTGGCGGTATCCCTCAAAAGCAAACGGGTGCTGATATCTTCAAAGTCAAATCAATTGTAAGCGGTACGGACTTTCTAAAGTCTATGACTAGCTCAAAAGCTTCACCAGTTAAGGCATAAAAGGGTTGTCTGTTAGCTTACCAGCATCGCAGATAGAGCGGAGCGTTGTGAGTAAGGGTATTTTCTATCTGAAAAAAGTTTAGTCGAAGTTTAGCACTTGCCAGACTAATCCCATGAGAGAGAATCTCTCACTATATACCGCTCTTTAAAAAGTAATTTGTTCAGGGAACGCGTGCGCCCTAAAGACAGCTATCTCTCCGTGTCATTTACACGGTACTAAAAAGGGGTTTTCTATGAAGAAAATCAAAAATACGTTTAGTCGTTCTAAAGCGGCATTGGCTGCTACGGGTGTTCTTGTTCTTGGTGCCGTTGAGGCTGTTGCTGCTCCGGTAACTCTTCCAGTTGGTGCTGATACTGATATCACATCATCTATCACTAACGGTGGCGATTTTGCTCTCCTTGCTGTTCTTGCAGTAATTGGTTTTGGTGTCATCTTTAAGATGGTCAAAAAAATCTAACAAAGGTTTGAAATGCTAAGTATTGATTTTGATTCTATGTTGTTTATCTTTGGAACAATGACGGGTTTTTATGTCAGTATCTTAGCTTTTCAGCTTCTTATTTCAATGATAAAAAAGGTTTATAAAAATGATTAAGATTTTGATAATTTTTACAGCTCTTTTTGTTACTTCCGCTTTTTCTGCTTGTGACGGTTTGAGCGTTTACGATACGCAAACGGCACTTTATAGCCATGAGTGTGCTTCTCTTTATTTGAATATGAGCCAGCAAGATCATAGCTTTCAAATGGCTCTTGCCGGACAGCTTGCAGGTTTTACTTTTATGTTCGTTACGCTCATGTTTCTATTTCTTATGGGGAGACGACGATGAGGATTTTTTTCTTTCTTTTATTCGTCCTGATCTTTCCCGCTTTTGCGCTTGAGATCATCCCTATTACTGATGATAACACTTTAAATTATTTCTTTTCTATTCATTTTTATTTGCTTTTAATGCTGTTTTCATTCTTCGCACTTATCGCGGTGTTGGTGTCGTCGTTATGAAAAAAATTATTTTTGCTTTTTTTCTTTCTGTATCTTCTCTTTTTTCGGAAGATTATATTAATCCTAGTACTTGTGAAACTCTTACCCCCACTGGTGGAACTGCAACTGCAATGATCGAATACCTTCCTTACATTTGGTCAGCAACAGAAGCTCATGCAATAGAATTTTGTCCAATGATGGTCGGGCAAGATAATCTTTCTGGACGCGTTGCTACTGATGTCGCACTTTCTTGGACTGGAAATTGGTCAAATTATGGCAGTGCATTAAGATGTTCACTAGTTGTTTCAATTTCAACAACAATTATCACGCCCCCACCTACTATTTGCCCTGACGGTCAATCATATAATATGGAAACTTGCTCCTGCCCTGAACTTATCTCATGTCCTGAAAACACAACTAAGTATGAGTATACGTGTTACCCGACTCAAACAAGGGTATTAAACAATCCTGAAGTACCTGGCGTAAACGTTTACAAATACGCAGACGGCTCGACTCAAGCTTGTCATGCTTCTTTGGGCTGGTGCAAATCTTACGATTTAAACGGTGGCGAGATCATTCCAAATCTTCCCGTAACTCTTCCTGATGGTACGCAGCAGATTTTTAATACATCTGGCGAATCCATAACAAATAGGTTTTTGCAAATCGGTGGTCTTGCTGTTGCTGTTGCGGGTGGTGCTGTTGCTGTTGTTGGATCGGGTGGACTTGCCACGCCTGCCGTCGGTGCTGGTATTGCTGCAACTGCTATTCACTTGGGTCTTTTTTCTACCGGTGCAGGCGTTTACGGTGATAACGTTTATACTTTTAATGATGCTGAAACTGACAACGTTTCAAGTACATCGGAAAACGCTATCAAAATTCATTTAGATACTTTTCAAATTCCTGCAAATCTTCAAACAACAACCGCCCCGGACGGTTCACCTGTCCAAAAAGTGGTCAATCCTGACGGCTCTACTCAAACGGTAACTGTTACCGAAACGGCTGTGATTTCTACAACTAAAAAAGCTGATGGTACAACTGAAGAAATTACAGTGCCTAAAGAGGTTTTGACAACTCCTGTTACTTCAAATGATTTTAAAGAAACTAACAATATTGTGCCTTTCACTTATACTCAAACGGTTTCAAATCCTACGGTAATAAAATCAGACGGTACAGCCGTCACGGGTGCGACTTCTACCGTTACCGCTGTTCATAATCCCTCAAACTCAACTTCAAGCACTTCGGCAACTTCAAGCACCGGAACAACATCAACAAGCACAAGTTTAGGTACAACATCAACCGCCACGGGTACGACAATTTCAAGCGATGGAACAACGCAAACGACTGAATTTAATACAAAGCCGATTACTGACCGACTAGATCAGATTATTACTCAAAATACCTTGACAAATAACACGCTTTTAAAAACAGATCAGACTCTTACAAAAGTGGATACAAATATAGAAAAACTTGTCGAAAAAGCAACTGAACGAAACGAAAAATTAACAGATATTGAAAAAGCGATTAAAGATATTAACGCAACAACTGATATGACAAAAACAATTGAAGCTATTGACGCGGTTAAAAATGCTGTTTCTGATCTGAACTCAACGATCAAAGAAGGTGCAGAGGGTGTTATAACTTCAATCGGTGACCTTAATACTACGATTTCATCCGGTAATGCAGGAATAGCAGCGCTTCTATCTGATATAAACGCTTCTTTGAACAAAGAAGAAAATTTATCAGAGACCGAAGGGGGTTCGATCACTCCTGACGATACACCTACTGAAGCAGAAGAGTTTTTAAAAGAAATGCTTTCTACTTCTGCTCATATGTCTAATTTTCAAGAAGCCTTGGACTCGGGTGATGGTATGTTTGCTGATTTTGTTGATTTCGGTACAAATTTAAAAGCCGATTATGACAATATGAAGACTACTTTTGAATCTACTAAAACCAAACTTCAAACGGGGGTAATTATTGCGCCTCCTGTTTCTTTTGATACTTGCGCTGAAACTCTTACGATTGGTGGTACGACTCACACGCTTGATCTATGTGCAAAAATTTCGCCTTATAGCTCTCTGATTTATTCTATTGTTTATCTTTTTGGGTTGGTGAGTGTTTTGATGTTCGGTGTTTTAACTTTTCTAAAAATGGGGGGTGAATAATGCCTGTTCCGATTATTGCAGGTGTGTTCGGTATTGGCGCACTTATCACAGCTGCTACTGCTTGGATTACTAAACAAATTGCCCGCATTGCTATTTTTTTTCCTGTTCAGCTTTTAATTACGATTACCGCCTGGGCTTTTTACTTAACTGTTTTTTATTTTGCGGTAGATATTTTTACCACTCTTTACAATACTATGACAACTGTTTCCGAAAAATTTACAGAAACAACAGGACAGAGCGGAATTATTTTCAAAGTTGCTTCTGCATCGGGTGCCCTTGGTGCTGTCATTGATATTTTCAAACTATTTTTTACAATTATTCTGATGCTGTTTGAATACAAATTAATGCTTTATGTTCGTACCCTTGGAAATAAGGCGCAGGGTTATTATACGTCCTTAGGTTACGGATTATTAGGTAAATAAAAAGGGGTGACACCGTGAAAAAATCTTTCTTGATCTTAATGCTTTCTCTTTCTCTTAGCGCGGATTCTTTAAAAATGAATATCCACGAGCTGGCGCAGCTTGTGAGCGATACAAATAAGATCAATATTATCCTTGACCCAAAAGTCGATATCTCCCGCAATTTTTACTTTTATTCTTCTCTCACTTCAAAAATTAGTTTAGAGTCTTTTTTGATTATTTGTGAGTCTAACGGTTTTGAGCTGTCAAACTTTAACAGTATCTATTATTTGACGCTTAAAACTGCCGAACCTCAAAAATATGATTTTCTTACATTTAAAAATATTCCCTTCGATGATCTTCTGAAATTGGCTGCATTTTTTGAAGTCTCATTGGTTAAAGTCGGTGTAAATAAAGTGATTGTTAAATATCTAAAAAAAGAGAGTTTTATAAATTTTAAGCGTTTTGTTGATTCTGTATCTGCTGTTAAACAGATCTTTTTAGAGGGTGAGATCATTAGCGTAAATGAAACAAATCTTAAAGATATCGGGATTGATTTTGCTTCTATCGCATCGAGCATAAAAACGATGGGTTTTTTCGATACAGGCCTATTTACAAATATCAACAATAACAAAGAGGTCCAGGCGCTTATCAGTTCTCGCGGTCTTGCTGGTGGTCTTGGTGATATTTCCCTTTTTATCAATCTACTTAAAGAGACCGGGCAGGCCCGTGTAGTCACCCGTCCAAATATGACGGTAATGAATGGCGAAAAATCAATTTTCTTATCCGGTCAAAAAATTCGGATTGTGGCAAGCTCTACGGACTCGCTTCGACCTACCGGCGAATATAGTTCTAAGAAATTTGAAACGCTAAACGTCGGTCTTACTCTTTCATGTGCTGCCGATATCTATGACGGCCACGCTATTTTAGATTTTAATTTCGAGGTATCCGATCTTCAAGAATATAACCCCTCTTTAGGCTCTTTGGTCACTACCACAAAATCCTATATTTCAAAGTTTGATATCAAAAACGGTGAACAGATGATGCTCGCAGGGCTTACCACGTCCAGCACAAATCAGTATAACGCTTCTATTCCTATCCTTGGCGATATTCCGCTTCTTGGCTCTCTCTTTGATCACACAGTAGATAAAAAAGAGGATATCAGTTATCTGATTTATTTCAAGGCGGTGATAAATGATTAAGTATATAAATGGCATTTTAGGCGGGGGGAAAACTGTTCTCGCTGTTTCTTATATTTATAGCCTCGTGCCAAACAATCAAATTAAAAATCCTATCCTTAAAGACCCTGATTATAATGGCGACTATATAAAATGCTATACAAACATCAGCGGTTTAAATACAGAAGATTTTAACGGTGCTTTGGAGTTTTTAAATTTTGATATTATCAACGCTTGCGCGCTGGTTCAGGCCACACTTCTTGAAGAGTCAAAGCATATTGAATCCATTGACACAGCACTTAATAAATTTTGGGACGATGTGGCTGCCTCTGTTCCTTATGAAGAGATAGAGACAGATTTTGACATTGCGCCTATCGGTTACCTCTATAACGAGATTTTAGGTTTTCGCTTTAATCATGTCTTGATCGTTATAGATGAGGCTGCTGATTATTTTGATGAACAAAAAAAATATCTCGCTAAATGGTTTAACTATTCTCGGCATCTTTTCCAAGATATGATCTTGATACAGAACGATCTCTCTCAAATTACGACCTCTTTTAAAAATGACAAAACAATAAAGCATTTTATTCAAGCTGCTGACGCTTCAAATCGACTACACCCCTCTCTTTTCAAATACGCATATTTTGAAACGTCGAGACAATCAAAAGCCTCAAAGCCCTCTATTAAAAACGTATGGATTCCAAAATGGATTTTTTCAAAATATGATAGCGGTAAGGTTGAAGCTGCTGTACCAAAAATTTATATTTATGCTTTCGGGATGCTCTGCTTGATTGGTATGATGATCTATATGCTCGGCTCACTGTTTGGCTCTCCCGATGCTCCGTCTCCAGCTACACAAGCAATAAACTCCGCCAATAATAAAAAAATAGAACCTGCTTTAGAGCCGGATGAGTCTATTGATAGAGAAATTGCCTGCTTTAAATGCAGCGCTGCTTCTTGCATTTATAAAAATGACATTTTCACTTTTGAAAAGTTTAATTTTTACAAAGAACGCTTCAATATGGAGCTTGTTTATAAAAATAAATATTCATCCTTTACAGATTTTTGTTTCGAGTCCGACAAAGGCTTTTTTGATATGTATCTTCCGCCTCCCGATAATAATAAGACGAAGATTTCAAAGTTTTTCTAAAAAGCTTTAAGCCTACGCCTAACGCTGCCAGCGACAAAACGCGCCAGCGTTTTTCGCTTAGGCGTTAGGCTCCTTGTCAATTTAACAAAAGTTTACAGATTTCAAACACAAATAAAAAACAGGAGTGACAGATGAAAAATTACGGTTTAACGAAACATGATCTTCATTACGTTCAAAAGAAAATTGATTTTCAAAAGCTATATTTAGAAAATTCAGTGTTTACAACTCAAAGCGGTCAAGTTAAAAGTTTAATGGATGTTTCACACAGTGCGAATCATTCAGTAAGATACTATGCACAGCTCGTGAATAAGATCAATACCATGACAGACTATACTAATACGCTCGGATTGACTCCTGTGTTTGTTACGGCTACGCTAGATGGCTTCTATCGTGATCTTTTGCATGATTGCGACAATAGCAGATTTTTAGAGCATAAAAACACTTTTGAGGATTTAAAAGAAGTTTCAAGAAAATCAGATGAGCAGAAAGAGTTATACGACCGCGCGAAATACGTTTATAAAAAAATCCCTGATACTCCTGAAACAAATTATCTCCGGTCCCGAATTGAGAACAATGAGCAGATCACTGTTAAAGACCTCTACAACGTTTTAAATTATCAAATGAAACTCTTTCTAGCTTCTGCTCCGTTTAAAGAAATGCGTAAAGCTGGTATCAAATATTCATATATTAGAACTGTGGAGCCACATAAAGACGGCATCCCGCATTTTCACATGATGTTTTATATCGCGCCAAAATTTGTAAACGATGTTAAAAGTCAGTTTGTAAAGTCTTTCACCGCTCCGCGTAACGCTGAACCTTTGAAAGGTTGCATTGAGGGGCAGTTAGAGTGCTTCCAATGGAATATTAATAAACCCTCGGCCTATGTTCTCAAATATGTCACAAAGTCGTTCATGGACGTTAAAAATCAAAAAGAGATAGATTATATTCAAGCATGGTTCATCCATCACCGCATCCCGCGCTGCGTTACTTCGCATACCATAGTGCCGCAATGGGTATTCCAAAAAATCCAGCCTCTTGAATCGGATTGGTTCTATCTAACGGATATTGCGAACGCCCCGGGCGCGTGTTGCGAGTGGTCAAAAGAAGATGATTACTTTAAATTCATGGATATTTTCTCTGGTCGTACGCTTGAATATAATCGTGGTGTATATAAAGTTTTTTACGGCAATACCGTTGTGAAAGAGTTTGGCAGCACAAAAGATGAAAAGAAAGTTTATGATCGCTTTGAAAAAGTGCCTACGCAGTGGACTCAAAAGACTAAAAACGATTTTATCCCGCTTGTGATCGATGACAAAAATCTTCTTTATAAAGATGGTAAGATTTTCGAGCCTGCTTCTAAGTCTCCACTGTATATGAAAAATTATGAGCTGTATCACCATTATCTAGAGATTGACAAAAAAATTGACACGGTTAATCTTCATCACTACGGCTTAGTCAAAAACGAGCTTATTAATCGCGGTATGCTTTTTGGTGAGACTCTTCCGCTTGACTCTTATAATGGTCAGTTTTAAGTGACTATCAATCATTATTGTGAGGTTTATCTAACGATAAAGAAAACAGAATTAAAAGCATCCACTTATGCAAAATACGAGGGGATTGCAAATAACAAAATTCTGCCTCACTTTAATGATCGTGATATATCTACAATTAAATCTTCAGAATTAAGAATCTGGCTGACTAAGTTTAGTGATAAATCTTCTAAATCTCTCCGTCATTATATATCTGTTCTTACTGGCATCTTCAAAGAAGCCTATTATGATGAAGTCATTGAAAAAAATCCTTGTGAATTTATCCGCATTCCAAAACTCACTACTCAAACAATCTATCCTTTCACTTCGGAAGAGGTCGACTTGCTTATCAGTTCTGTCGATAATTTCAAATTTAAGCATTATTTGCACATCGCATTTTATACGGGTTTGAGATCGGGTGAAATTATTGGACTCAAAAAAGAGGATATTGATTTTGAAAGGCAGTTGATCTATGTTAAACGTTCCCGGGGTCGCTTCGGTGAATCAACGCCAAAAACTCAAAGCGGTATAAGAACGATTCCCATATTTGATATTTTATTGCCGCATCTTCATGAGCTTTTTAACTCTCATGATAAAGAGTATCTTTTTATCACTCAATCTGGTGCGCCATATGTGCATAATGAAACCTTTTACAGCAAGCATTGGCTTCCGCTCTTTGACAAAGTAAAAATTCCATATAGACGACTTTACAACACGCGCCACACTTTTGCGACTATGATGCTCTCGAAAGGTTACATCACTCCTCATAAGCTCGCTCAGATTTTAGGGCATCGAGATAGCCAGATGGTTCATCAGGTCTACGCCAAATTTTTGAATGATGGGAAATTTGATTTTAAGATGGATTTAGAGCTTTATTAGTTGTATGGGGATTTTTTGATTTTTTCAGAAGGTCTTTGAAAG
>NZ_JACUTS010000007.1 GCF_014859695.1 Sulfurimonas sp.
CTATAGTACCGTAGTTTGCTTAGGTTTTTACGCACCCAAATTTTTCATTAAATCCCCATTGGCAGGAAAAGAGCTAAATTTCGACATCAACATCCTCTCGGTACAGTAAAGAGTTTAGCTCTTTACTCCCCCTTCTCTGCTTGAATATCTGCTATTTATAAAATTAAACACTCACAAAAACAAATGTGCTATAATCTCAACATGAAATGTTATTTTTATTATAACAATAAAGGATATTTATATGAACGAGCCCTATTTTCAAAACATACAAAAAGATATACTCTCCTACAGAGAGAATTTAGAAAAAAACAACATGATAATCGACAAAACTAACAAGATGTTTCTTCATCTGATTTTAGATATTTTAGAGTATCTTGGTACAGAAGACCCTCAAAAGCTTGATGAACTATGCGAATATAATATCATGACAATGAAAAAAGAGTTTGAGTCGGTTATACATGGCAGCTCGGTAAGCGAAAAAGTTCAAGCAATTTTGCTCACTTTTTTCATGCGTATAGCAAAAGAGATGGATATTAAATATGAAAATATAGAGAACGAGAGCCTATCAAAGCTCTATGCTCTTATGACTTCAAAAGATTTTAAATACCCAAGCTATATCAAGAGTCAAAAAAGCTTCACACTTGAGAGTATGCCCGACAACATCAAAAGAATGCTCTATCTAAAATAATTATGATTCCACTCTCTTGTAGAGCTGATATATAAAAGAAAAGGGCTTCTCCTTACACAGAACGACCATTATCGATTCTACGTTATCTACTAGACCCTAACTTTTACAACAGCTTTGAGAACTTTTACACTATCAGTGACTTTTATACATGGCATATGGGCATCTTGTGGATAAAAAATAGCGACATTACCCGCTTTTAAAACGATAGACGATACTCCTTTTTTGTCCTCATATTTTATAAAGTCAAGCTCCTCGTTGTAAGACAAAGCCACTGCTAAAAGATTTGTGCTTGAAACCTCTATAATCTCTTCGCCGCCAAGTATGAACTGCACGTCAATATATTTTCTGTGCGATTCAAAAAAACACTCCTCTCTATTTTTAGAGTTATATGCCTGCTCTAGCGCAAAATTCTCTTCATCCAGCTCTATTTTTTCACAGCCACCCAACGGGCATTCAATAAGTCGCTTATGCTCAACACTGTTTTTATCGAGAAATCTCTCAAGATAGAGAAATGCCGTTGCAAATTTCTCTCTCTCCGCCTGATTCTTTACAACTTCCAACGCTCCAAACAGTGCCATCAAATCATCTCCGCTTTTATTTCCATCTATCTTCTCTTACTACCACGCTGTTATCATTGTCTATAATGGTAAGTTCAAAGTCGCTGATATTGCACTGCAAAAGCATTGCTCTCTTAGCCAAAAGCTCTATATCGCCATCAATCCTCAGGTAACGAACAGAGAGATTTTTAAAACGTCCAAGAGTGCTTTGCATCTGCTTCCACCAAGCCAAAGCGCTTCCCTCTTGATACATGTAGATAATAACTTTCTCGGAGCGACCGCACGCTTTTCTAATGCGCTTTTCATCTGGCTGACCCAAATCTATCCAGAGTTTTATATCGCCGTTTAGAGCTTTTTGCCACAAATCCGGCTCATCATCTTGTGAAATTCCTTTGGTAAATAGTAGTTCTTCATCTGCGTTTAACATAAGCGCAACCAGCTTTATCATTAGGCGCAACTCTGTCTCGGAAGGGTGTTTGGCAAGAGTGAAGTTATGCTCCGCGTAGTAGTTGCGATCCATATCTGAGATGTTTAGCGAAGCTTTGTAAATAGTCGCGTTAGCAGCCATGATTTTCCTTTTATTGATTCTTTTTATAAGCGAGAGTATACGACAATAGGGAACAAATACCTAAGGAAGTGGGTTATGCTCCCTAAATAAACTAGATTATTCTATCGCTTCCGCCGTCAATCGCGACTTGAGCGCCGGTTGTTTTTGCGAACGCTCTTCCCGCCATCGCACATACAAGCTCTGCAACATCGTCTGATTTTATCTCTGTTTTAAGCACATTGTTTGTTTTGTACTCCTCAACGCTCATGTTATAGGCTTTTGCACGATTAGCCAAAACTTCCTCCGTCCAGATAGCCGTATCAAATACAGCGTGCGGGTGAAGCGTGTTTACGCGCACTCCAAACTCTCCAAGCTCAAGTGCGGCAATACGTGCAAGCTGTGTCTGCCCCGCTTTTGCCACGGAATAAGCCGCCGCACCTTTTCCGGGAGCGGGAAAGTTTTTAGAAGCGACCATAATAACAGTAGCATCAACGCCTAACTTTAGAAACGGCGCCGTATATTTGAGCAGTTTTTGATGCGCAGTAAGGTTTATATCCATACTTCTTTGCCAGTTCTCATCGCTCAACATGTCAAGATTTTCGCTGGGCGTGAAGATTCCCGCATTGCTGACAACTATGTCGATTCCTCCAAAACTCTTAACCGCCCTCTCTATCGCTTTTTGGATATCTTCGCTACATGTTAAATCACATTTCACACCTATTGCATCACTTTTTGCAAAGATTTTCTCAACTTCTGGGTTAATATCAAGAGCAACTACCGCCGCTCCTCTTTTGTTTAACATCTTAGCGATTGCCAGTCCTATTCCGCTTGCCGCACCCGTTACAAGAGCTACTTTTCCGCTAAACTCAGGCGCATTTGCACCCCCTTTTAGCTTTGCCTGTTCAAGCGACCAGTACTCAACTTCAAAGATATGTTGTGCGCTCAGAGCTTTGTAACCGCCTAGTTTTTCGGCTTTTAGTATCGCTTCAAATGTGTGGTCGTTTATATCTTTTATGATATTTGCCTCTTTTGCATTTGCGCCGAAAGATAGGGTTCCAGCTCCTTTTAATATTGCAAAATTCGGAGCTGGATTTAGAAGAGTCTCCGTAGTTTTATTTGCCTCAAAGTACTTTTTATACTCTTTTACAAAATCTGCCAGATCTGCTCTAAAGTCATCTCCTAAAATGGCAGGAACCCTCTTTGTTCTTATAACATGATCAGGAGTCAGAGGTCCCTCGGTAGCGATTTTTTCAACATTTTGCTTTGAAAAGTGTACCGCCAGATCACTGTCGTTCAAGATAGAGATAGTCGCTCTGCCTTTAAGACTTGAGACCTCTTTGCGGATTTTTGCCAAAGTTAGAAGCTCCAAAGAGGCATCAGATTTTTCTACATGTAGATTTGCGCCCTTAGTCTCAAGATACCTCTCTGCCCTCTCCACAAGCTCTATCGTCTTCTCGTAAGAGTTCTTTGCATCATCATTGAATGTAAAAAGACCGTGGTTCATAAGAACCATCCCCTCCAACTTGCTCCAATCAACATCTCTCGTCATATCGTAGATAAGCTTTGCAAGAACAAATCCTGGCATAATGTATGGAATAACCAACACTCTCTCACCGTAAAGCTCTTTTATCTTCTCTTCGCCGCCCTGGGTATTTGTAATGGTTACAACAGCGTCGGTATGCGTGTGGTCAACAAATTTAAAAGGGATAATCGCATGCAGTATCGCTTCAACTGATGGGTTTGGAGCAGATGGATTTGTCATGGCAAGGCGCTGATACTTTACCATATCGGTGTCGCTAAGCTCTTTTAACTCCGCCATTTTAAGAAGCATCTCCATCTTAACAGGAGCAAAACCCTCAGCTTCAATAGTTGCCAAATCCCAGCCGCTCCCTTTGACATAAAGAATCTCTTCAATCTCTCCAAAAAGGTTTGTTGCAATTGATTTTACAGATGTGTTTCCGCCGCCGTGGAGAACCAAAGAGGCATCACGCCCAAGCAGTCTTGAGGTGTAAACCCTCAAATCCAGATCTGTTTTGTAGTTTCTTGCTTCTTCATTATCCCATAAAGTTGTCAAAATATTATCCTCTAAATTTTTCTTGAATTTTATCGAAATCTGCCTCGCAAACACCTCTGTTTGTTATAAGTCCAGTAATTAGTCTTGCGGGCGTAACGTCAAAGCCGTAATTTAATGCAGGCGAATCTTCGGGAGTTATGCGTACTTCACGAACGACTCCTTCACCGTCTACCCCTTTTATAAACCTAACCTCATCAGGGCTTCTCTCCTCTATGGGTATCTCTTTTACTCCGTCTCTTATCTCGAAATCAAATGTTGAAGTGGGGATTGCAACATAAAAAGGAACACTGTTATCATGCGCCGCAAGTGCTTTTAGGTAAGTTCCTATCTTGTTTGCCACGTCACCGTTGGCACTTACCCTGTCCGCCCCGACAATTACCATATCTACCATGCCGTGCTGCATAAGATGTCCGCCCGTGTTGTCTGCTATTATCGTGTGCTTTATGCCGCCTTGGGTAAGTTCCCACGCGGTAAGTGAGGCTCCCTGATTTCGCGGACGCGTCTCATCAACCCACACATGCACATCTATGCCTCTTCGCTTTGCCTCATAAATCGGTGCTAAAGCAGTTCCTTCGTCTATTACCGCGAGCCATCCTGCATTGCAGTGCGTTAGTATATTTATCTCTGTTTTGCCGCTCTTTTTTAAAATATCTTCTATTATGTCACAACCGATTTCTGCTATCTTTTGGCTCTCTAACGCCTCTTGGTCATTTAGCTCTATGGCAAATCTTCTTGCATCATCTACCAAATCATCCGAATCTTTTAAAAGCTCCATCATCCTATCAACCGCCCACATAAGATTTACCGCAGTAGGACGGGACTCTCTTATCAGTGCAGCTTTCTCTTGAAGCGCTTCATAATCTCCATCAACCTCGATAGCGGCTATATATATCCCAAATGCGGCAACGCTTCCGATAACCCCCGCACCGCGAACAGTCATGTTTTTTATAGCATTCACAACCTCTTCGGTGTTTGTTAGATGTCTTGTGTCGTAAACAAAAGGCAGCTGCCTCTGGTCTATTACCTCCAGACACTCATCAAACATATCATCGCTTAACCATAAAGCCTTATACTTACCCTGCATTTTTCACTATCTCCAATATCTCATCTACACTATCTATCTTGTCATAATTTATTACAAACTCTCTTGCAATTTTTAGAGCAATTTTTTCAGCCTCGGCTCTGAGATTTTTATCTTCAATTCCTCTTATTTCTGCAACTCCCGCGACACCGTAAACTCTTCTTGCCATTTTAACTCCGGCATATCCGATGCTCTCTTTTATAATATTTTTTACAAAATTTTCTTTATATCTTAAAAGTGTTTCATTATCCAAATATCCCTCTACCAAGAGAGCGGACTCTCTATCCTCTGCCCAAAAATCCAAAAATTTCTCGCTAAATTTCTCTAAAACCTCTTTTATGGTTACCAAAAGCCACTCTTGAAAATCTTCATCTTTTGTAATAACGACATGGTAGATATAGTTGTTTACCAAGTTTGCCAAAAGAGCGCCTACATCAAAACCAAATGGTCCTACAAATGCAAACTCGGGGTCTATTACATAGGTCTGGCTCTCGTTTATCATGATAGAGCCTGTATGCAGATCTCCATGTAAAAGAGCATCACTCTGCGTCATGAACTTATATTTTAACTCTAAAACTCTCTCTTTAAACTTCATATCTTTAAAAAGTTTTTGCGCCTCTGGATTATTTTTTACATTTTCATTATCATTTGTTTCATGCTCCATAAAAGCAAAACTAAAAACTAAATCCTCCGTTAGTTTACAAAGCTCTATATTGGAGTTAAACTGAGCGATTATAGCTCTTTTTTCACTGCTGCTAAGATGCAGAGATGATGTATAAAAAAGCATTGCCGACATATATGTCGATACATGTTCGCTAAATTTTTCATACTTTACCCCCTCCATAAGCCCTTTTCTCATAATAACATGACTGCCCAGATACTCCATAACCACAAGGCTCATATCTTCGCTGGTATGGTAAATATTGGGTATAAAACTTGGAAGGATATTGTAAAATTTCTGCAAGGCTCTTATCTCGTATGTCATTCTCTCCCGCCCCAGAGGAAACTCTTCACCCACGCATCTAAGATATGGAACTGCCTGTTTTGCTATAAGAGCTTTTTGGGGATTTTGCACAGAGCTTATTTTATATACATAGTTGAGATTGCCGTCACCAATTTCCTGTGCGGTCAAATCATCAGCACCGAAATATGCCATAATTTTTTTTATCTTTGAAATATGCTCTATCACACTTGTTTTATCTAACTTTTTATAATCCATTTTTTCCTCTTTATTTAAAAAATTGTATCATAATTCGTTATTATTTTATTAAAAGGAGGGTTTCTGATGGGTTGGACATGTCAACATGACTACAAAGGCTACTGCAAGCTTATTAAAAAAGAGTGCGCCCCCGGAATGAAAGGGTGCATACTAAAAAGCAGCGAGTATACGTTTAGCACTGGCAGCTATGAAGAGTATAAAAAAGCACAGGACGAGAAACAGGAAAACCCTCAGATTGATTTTGCCGCTTTAGCAAGAAGTCATTAATCCCAAAACTCCAACGGATTGGGATATAAAAATGTATAGTTAAACTCTTTAATCAACTTATCCGCCAAAACTCTCCTATTTGAAAACCCTTGAAAATTTCCAATCTCGGAACCAAATTTTTGGCTGTTCTTTTGATGAATCTCTTTTCTTGTCGGATGCTCTGGTGCGACAAGGTTGTATATGCCCTGATTTACTCCGCTCTTTATCATCATCTTTACAATATTTACTACATCGTCTCTGTGGATATAGTTGACAAAACCGTCGCTAAAATCGGTTGCGCTTTTCCATCTTCCGGCAACCCTGTCATCTCCCATAAGTCCACCGAGTCTTAAAATCAAGACTCTCTCTTTTAAACCAATAACCAAATCTTCGGCATCTTTTATAAGAGATGCTTTTGTAATAGATGCGCTCTCATCAACGTCTGAGTCAAACTCTCTATAAACCGATGTCGAACTCATTAAGATTATTTCACATGTTAGTTTTGTCAGTGCGGCTATTTTTTGAAGCGTCTTTAAGTAGTTGTCTTTTGTGTTTATTGCGATTATTATTATATCATTTTGCCAAAAAGAAGCGTCATCTGTAGTCGACTCCCTTGAGAAACACTCTACATGTAACTCTTTTGAAAGCTCACTAGAGAGCGGCTTTCCAAGCCAGCCGCATCCGATGATTCCGACACTCTTTTTTTGGTTCATCTCTTGGGTTTGTTTGTATGGTAACTTTTTTTGATCGTTATCATCTCATAGAGCGAAACTTCAGGCATCGCCTCTTCTATGAGTTTATCGGTGTCTCTAAACTGACCCCTCATCTTCTCAATGTCTTCGTATCCGGCAGGTTTAATCTCATTCATCGCCGTGCCTACAACAATCGCCCATACAAAAACAAGCATAGCCCAAACAGTTTTTTTGGCGCCCACATAAACTCCAACGAAGTGGAAAGCAAGGCTTAAAGCTATGGCAATTGCCAATATAATAGTTAGACTCATTTTACTAAACGCTCCTCTCTTGGTTTAACTACGATTCCGGCATCTTTAACCATTCCATCGCTAAAATGCTTAACGCCTATGGTCGCAAGCACCATTAACCCGCTAATGAGCAGCAGGAAAAATATTGCTAAGGAGTATCGTTTAAATATTTCCAGCATCTACTCAATCTCTTTCTTTTGTTTTGCTTCTTCTTCCATCTTAAGATCACTGTCTGTCCACTCAATACATCTTGAAGTGTGGAAATCTCTCTCGTAATCACTATTTTTAAATAGATGATCTTCTACTCTCCAGCCCAGTGCTTTAGACAAAATTACAGATCTTGCAACGGTTCTTTTCATCTTGTTTTCACAAATTATCTCTTCGCCGGCATTAAACATCTCTTCAACGTTTTGCATCCTTGATGTTGTCGCATTGTAGTGCAGAGTTATCATAATCAAGACAAAAGCTCCAACAGAGAGCATCCCTTTTTTAAACGCGCCCTTTGGCATAAAATCTCTTGTTGTTACAAATGCTGCAACGCTAAGAATAAAAATTCCTATTACTATATATACCGCTTCCAATTCTAAAAAAAGTTCCATTTTTATTCCTTAATTTCCATACTGTTCTTCCCAAGCTGCAAACTCGGGAGTGAAGTACTCTATTCTTACCTTCTTAAACTCTCTTGAGCTGTAAAGCGGCATGTAACTCTTTGATTCTATCTCTAAAGCCATATCAGCGATAATAGCATTTGTCTCATCCGTGCTCTTTCCGTGAACCATCGTAAAGAGGTTATATGGCCAGTTTGCATATTTTGGGCGAAGATAGCAGTGAGAAACTGCGCTAAATGCAGCAGCTTTCTCTCCTATGGCTTCTCCTTTTTCTTCATCAATATCCCAAACTACCATAGCATTAGCGCTAAAGCCTGCTTTTCTATGGTTGAGAATTGAAGCAAATCTTCTCATAACTCCCGCTTCTTGAAGCTCATTTAAGATCCCAAAAAAAGTGTCGTAATCGATACCAAGCTCATCTACTGCCTTCTTAAACGGTTCGCTTATCATCTCTATGTCATATTGAGCGCTTCTTATTACTGCATGATGAAGGGGAGTAAGCTCTATTTCAGTATGCTTGACTTTTTTTACTTCCTCTTTTTTCTCATCTTTACCCGTAGTGTTTAGCTTTACGTTGATCTTAAAGAGCTTCAGTGTAGGAAGCATAATATACTCCTCTGCTCCAGTAGCTTCTGCCAGAACCTCCAGCGTTTTTTCAAGTCCAAGCTTAGAATTTGGAGCAACTGCGAGCGTAAACCAGATGTTAAAATCGTGATTTCTCTCATAATTGTGTGATATTCCGGGATGAGAGTTTATAATCTTTACCGCATCGCTTATCTTCTGCGCAGGAATTTTAAATGCTACCAAAGAGGAGATATAGCCCAATCTTTTTGTGTCAAATATTGCTGACGTTTGACGTATAATATTGCTTTTTTTCTGCTCTTGCAAAATGCTAAGAACCTCATCTTCACTCATATTTAACTCATCAGCTATAGCCTTAAACGGTCTCTCAAGCAAAGGAAATTTCTTTTGAATGCGCGATAAAATTTCATCTTTCATATATATTACTGTTCCATTCATTATTTTTATTTATGTCGATTGTAATCTAATTTCAATTAATCTAAGTTGATATCCATCAATAAGAGTTTTAAAAAAAGTATGATACTATGTCACTCAAACAGAGACGAAAAGAGATAGATTGAGTTATTTTCCGGCCTTCTTAAAACTTGAAAATAGAAAAATTCTAATAGTCGGTGGCGGTGTTATCGCTTTTGAGAAGTTAAAGCATCTTTTAGATTTTACATCCGATATCTCTGTAATAGCACTTGAGCTCTCTGATGAGATGCAGAAGATGGTAGAAGAGAGAAATCTTCATTTTCTAAAAAGAGGTTACAAAAGAGGAGATATTAAAGATTTTGCAATTGTTGTCGTTGCAATTGATGATATCCCACTTCAGGCAGAAATATTTAAAGAGTCAAGGGACTACAACTGCCTTTGCAACTCTGTTGATTCAGTAGATTATTGTGATTTTATTTTTCCATCATATATAAAAAAGGATGATTTAACTATCGCCATATCTACATCCGGAGCATCTCCGGCTATTGCAAAACATCTGAAAAAATATCTTTTAAAGCTGATTCCATCAGACATAGCTATTTTTTTAAAAGAGATGAGAAGTCTAAGAGAGAGTTTGCCAAAAGGCAGAGAGAGAATGAATATGCTTGATAAAAAAGCAGAAGATTATATACAAACATGGAGCAAAAAATGAGTATGAAAAAAGCGTTAATATTTGGGTTTTTCACAGCCTTTTTAATCTTGGGAATAGTCTCAATGAAAAGAGCGTTGCCTGATGCAAAAGAGGAGCGTATATATCAAGCCATAAAGGTTTACAGCCCTTACACGGTGGAGAAAAAGGTAGGCGGATTAACTATTATCGATAAACGTAACGGAGAGAAAGAGAGTCCAAGTTCTAAAGAATTTTTTCATAGAGTAGATGAGCTAGATAAAGCATGGGGAAAAGAGCATCTGAGTATAGAGAACAATGAAGTTCTTATACTAGGCGAAAACAACCAGACAGTTGCAAGAATCTTTATTGAAAACCAAAAAGAGAGAGAATTTCTGAAAAACTTTTTCGGAATCTAAATCTCTCTGCGTTTAAAAAGAGTCATGCTCTAATGTCTTAATCTTAAAAGATAGATATAGAGCAAAAAAGAGCACAACAAAAGAGCTGCTATATAGAGTTGCATAATTAAAAAAGTGCAAAATCACTCCGCCTGCAATTGAGAAAAACATTCCCAAAGAGACAATATTCATCTGAAGAGCTATATAAACCGGTCTTTTTTCCGCCGGTGCTATTTTTAGTATAAGGTTACTAGACGCTATTCGGTTGCCGTCAATGGAAGCGCCGACTAAAAAGAAAATAAACATATACTCATAGAGCGATGATGCATTGGCTGCTAAAACTATTGCTGCCATCTGAAGCATTATAGAGATTTTTGCGGTCAGTGTATTGTGTCCGCGTCCGCTAAGAGTTCCCCACAAAAAATTGCTCAGCATGGCGCCCACCATCTGGGTTGTAATCAAAGAGCCTATCGCAATACCGTCAAGATCTATCTTTTGCTGCGCATCAAGTATGATAAATGGCAAAGCAATTAAGTATCCATAAGCCAAAAGAAAAGTAGTGACTTGGATTTGCAAGTTTTTGTCCGCCCTTAAAATTGCGTAGGAGTTTTGCAAAAATTTTCTAAATGTGCTCTCTTTTTTGGAGACCTCCTCTTTTACAGGCTCATCTACCGATGCAAATGCCAGATACCCAAAACCCATAATAAAAGAACTTATTATAAATAGATAGCCGTAACTCTGAGGCGGTTCAAACGATTCCAAAATCCAAGCAGCAAGTGCACCGCTTATAAGTCCGCCTACGGCGCTGAAAAACTGGCGATATGCCATCGTTTTGCCGCGAAATTTATGAGAAAAAATCTTAGCCATTATCTCTCTAAAGTATATTGCTGCAAAACCTGCGCTAAATGAGAACATAAAGAGTCCAAAACCGATGGAAGCAAGCGTTAGGTTTGGATAGTTTTCGCCAAAGAGGATAATTGCAATACCGATGAGAAACCATGACAAAAATCTTATAAAAAAGATTCTGCGAAGGTATGGCATCATCAACTTATATGTCTGCGCATGAAAGGCTGCAAACAGCTGTACTACAATTGCCCCTCCGCGAAGAAGAGCCGCGAAAAACCCCACAAGCATGGAGCTGCCGCCGAAGTAGTTTACGATAAGCGGCAAAATCGTGGAAGGTTCGGCAATTGTAGTTCCGATTGCCAAAAAGAATCCATGTAAAATATTTTTTACATGGTTGGAGAATTTATCCATTGAGCATTTCATAAGCCTCTTTAATAGTGGAAGCCTTTTGCGCCACAAAGAGAACAACAGCCGCATTAAGTCGTGCCAACTTTAAAAACTCGTCTGAAGGGTTGCTCAGTTGCTCTAAAGACTCGCTAAGAGTTATCTTCTCCCAAGATTTTGTATAGTTTATGCCGTAATATTCAGGATCTACTATAATCTCCTCTACGCTGCCATCCTCTGCAATCCAAAGGCGCCCTTTGCTAAAGAGCTCCGGAGTCCCTTCATTACCCTGAATAAGTGCGAGTCTTTTATATCTATGCTCAAAAGTATCGACATATTTTTTAACAAACGGTTTATGAAAAACACCCGTAATTGCATACTCGCTAGATGCGACATTTGGAAGCTTCTCTATGGTATTTAGCCCCGTGCGAAGTCCGAGTCTCATACGCATCTGAGTTAAATCATGCATCTCTTTAAAAAAATCAGCTCTATCAAAATAGTGTATGTTCTTGTTTAGTTCTATATTTGTAGCTATCTCTTTGAGCGTTATTCCTTTTTTTGCAGGTGCCAAATCATCGCCTACTACAACAAGATTTAGCCCTGAACCCTCTAAAATCTTTGCGACTAAAGGAAATATAAATGGGTTGTTTGCCTTCCCGTCAAATGGATAACCAAGCTCTATGGAGTTTGGCACTGCTCGTTTTTGAATAAACTCGTCACATGCCTCAACAACGCCCCTAAACTCATCTGTAGTTTCAGGTTTGAGTCTCCACCCAAGCAAAAAAGCAGCAATCTGTTCATCATAAGCAGATCTTTTTAAAACCTGCTCCATCATATCTTTTGCCTCTTGCAAAGTTAAATCTCTATTTCCTTTTTCACCTGTTCCCACAGCATGAATATATTTAAAAAAATCCATTATTATCTCTTTATGCTTTTATTTTTTAGCATGATATAGTTATTTGGCTGACATTGAGATAATAGATTTAAGTGAAGAGTGGATTTTTTGGTATTGTACAGGAGAAGATATGGGTATTTTTAAAGATTCCCACGGGCACGACTAAGATGCCCGTGAATAGTAGTATTTAGTAGGTCTTAGTGACTCAATCCCTCTTTTTTCAACTCGTCTACAATTGCGTGTCTAAGTTTTAACAACTGATCCATTGGAGCATTTTTATTATCTCCCGCAATCTGCTGATTTTGATACACAACTGTTGAAGAAACAGTTTTGTCGTCGATATTTTTTTCTACTATAACCGCGTTGCTTTTATACTCGGTAACACGCCATCCCTCTTTTTTACCCGCAATTCTTATAGCCTTTAGCACATCTTCATTGCTATGATGACCTACATATATTGCTGTTTCAGAAATCGATTCAGGACCCTTTGTACCCATCTCTAAACCGCCGCTGCACCCCACAGATAACATAAGAGTTGCAACAGATGCAGCAACTATTGAGAACATTTTTTTCATCTTTTTTCCTTTAGACTTTAATGGTGAATTTTGTGTAAGTTTAATTATATTTAAAAAAAATTAATTAATCAATGATATAATGACAATCTTAAAAATTAAATAGAAAAGAGTTACTATATTATGCTTCCGGATATTGTATTTATTTTTGTCATGTCTGTTCCTATGATAATGTTTTCTGTATTTCCCGGGATAAAGCTCGGTGAGTATTTACAAAAAAAGTATAATCTGCAAGAGAAAGAAAAGCGCATTGTCTCAATCGCTACAACTCTTATATTTGCGATGACTCTCTCATCTCTACTCCACTTCCTATAGAGTTTTACTAAGACAATCAAAACATATACATTAGAAAAAGTAATAAAAAGAGCACTGTGTTTCAGATTGTTACAAAAATAATAAAATCAACCTTAAATTTTAGATTTAATAGAAAAATTGATATATGTCAACAGATTTTAAACTAATTAGGACTAAACTTCTCTTGATTCTGAAAAATTTAGTACTTGAAGGAGAGATAAAATGATTGGTGAAATCTTGATGACACAGGACATAGGTGTTGATGAATTCTTACCACTATTTATAGCTTCTACTCTTGTTTTAGTATTTGGAGGATTCTATGTTGGTATATATACAGCTGTAAAAGTCAAACTGCTCAAAAACTGGGCTATGCCTTTTAGCTACCTATTTTGGATATTAACGGCTTACTGTTTGTATCTCATGGGAAGTTATATGCATGTGAATGATTTTACAGCCAAGGCTTTAGTTGTTGCTGCTCTTGGAATATTAATACTTCCACATGCAGTTTATTACATGCAAGACCGTGTTCACGAAGAGAATGAACACTAACTTATATATATTGACCCATAATTTATAGGAGGGTATAGTGGCAAAAAAATCCGTATGGAGTGACAATCGCTTCTGGCAACGTTCAGCAGGATGGGTTACAGGTTTCGCATCGATGCTTCTTATTTGGTTAACGTTTGATACGATACCGCAAATAATGTTAGGCTCAGATGAGGATTTACAACAAGGCGTAACAAAGAGGGTTCCAGGACCTACTGTTATTAATTATAAAATTACTTATGAAATGGACACAAAACGTGGCCATGAAATTCCAGTAATTGGTGGTGCAAATGCAGAAGGAAGATCATCTTTTCAAGAAAAAGAGACATTCTTTGGAAGAGATGACTGGAGCGAAGAAGAGGCTGCGGGGCTGCTTCACCTAGGTAAATTAGGCTCACAAACTAAAAACTGTATGAACTGTCATACTCTTCTTGGAAACGGTGCATACTATGCTCCAGACTTAACAAAGGCTTGGTTAGATCCAGCATGGGGTCCTAATGGTCCAATGCAAGCTATGACAGGCAAAAATACAAAAGAAGAAGCAATGGCGGAATTTTTACAATTCCCATCTCAATATCCTACTCATGCGCGTATGATGCCAAACCTTGGTATTACTCCTGAAGAGGCTAAGGGTTTAGTTGCTTTCTTAAAACATATGTCATCAATAGATACAAATGGTTTCCCAAGAAACTTTGGAAAAATAGAAGGAGCAGTACATGGTAAATAGTCATTTAAAATATGAATCAAAACAATTAGCGACATGGTATTTTACTTTTGCTGCAATTATTTTTGGTGCACAACTACTTTTTGGTTTAGTTGCTGCTACACAATATGTAATGCCGGGGTTCCTGTTTGAAATCGTGGACTTCTCTGTTGCTAGAATGATACACATCAATGCGCTTATTGTATGGATGGTATTTGCGATGATCGGTTCAGTTTATTGGTTACTACCGGATGAGACAGGTATCGAGACTGTAGGTATTGGCTTAGGGAAAGTGCTTTTCTGGGCTTTTGCTGCCTCTATCGTTGTTGTTGTTCTTGTTTACCTAATAGTTCAAGTTGGACCAGCAGATGAGACATCTCTTTGGCTAATACATGAAGGTCGTGAGTATATCGAAGCACCTCGTTGGGCTGACATCGCTATCGTTGTTGTTGTTCTTGGTTTTATCTATAACCTTTATGCAACAGGAATGAAAGGTAACCGTTCAGGTATCGTTACTGTACTTATGGCTGACATGCTAGCGTTCGCCGGTATCTACTTAGCAGGTATGGGTTATACTGATAACATCTCTGTTGATCAATTCTGGTGGTGGTGGGTTATTCACCTTTGGGTTGAAGCTACTTGGGAAGTTTTCGTAGGTTCGCTTGCTGCTTATGGTCTAATCACTATGATTGGTGCGCACCGTAAAGTTGTTGAGATGTGGTTATGGATTGAAGTAGCAATGCTATTTGGTTCAGGTATCCTTGGTATGGGTCACCACTACTTCTGGATCGGTACACCTGAGTACTGGTGGGAAATTGGAGCACTATTCTCTGCACTAGAACCGTTGCCGCTTGTTGCTATGTTTATCCACGTTCTTTATGACTGGGGAAAAATGCAAGGTGAAGAGAGTGCAAAGGGTCTGGAAACTTCTGTTATTGCAAATAAACCTGCGTTTACTTGGTTTGTTCTTAATGCAATCGGTAACTTCCTAGGTGCTGGTGTTTGGGGATTCTTCCACACATTTCCACAAGTTAACCTTTATACACACGGTACACAGTTTACGTCGGCACACGGACACTTAGCGTTCTTTGGAGCTTATGCAACACTTCTTATCGGTATGTTCTACCTTGCAGTTCAAGGTAAAAACGGTATAAAAATAATGAATGCAACAAAGAAATCAATCTGGGCAACTAGTATGATTTTCGGAGGCGTTCTTGGTATGACTGCCGCTCTTACACTTTCTGGATATGTTCAAGTTCTTGTCTCTCGTGCACAATGGGGTGCTACTTGGGAAGGTTACTTTGCAGGTCAAGCAAGTATATGGTTTACGCAAGGTATGGATTGGAGACTTATTATGGGTGTTGTTACATTCTTAGGTTTCTTTGTTCTAATCGCAGACTTATTGAGTATCGGCAAAGCTACTCATCACAAACGTTAAGGAGAAAGTTATGTTTGAACCATTTGTAGATGTAGTTCCAAGTTTCTTTGGTTGGTTAAACCAAGGTCCCTTGACTCTAACAATTTTTTTACATACTGTTATCGTACTTCCAATGTTTTGGATTTACAAGCAAGAGAAAGCTCGTTTAGAGCAAGAGGGTTAATTTAACAATTAGTCGTGCAGGGCCTTCGGGCCCGCATATTCGTCTATTTTAGAAGGAGAAATAAAATGAGATTAGATAAATTAGTTATGTCAGTTGCTGCAATGGCAGTAGTAGGTTCGGGTATGGTTGTCCAAGCGTCTAGCAAGATGGATGTAGAGTTGGTTTTTGAAAAAGAGTGTCAAGGCTGTCACGGTCCTAACCTAGAGGGTGGTGTTGGTTCTGATTTACGTCCTGCGGTTACTGCTAAGAAAAACGCTTATGAGCTCGCAGAAGTTATTTTAAACGGTAAAGCTGGTACAGCTATGCCTCAATTTAAAGATAAATTTACTAAAGACGATGCTGATAAGATGGTTGATTATATTCAGCACTTTAAGGGAAGAGTAATCAAGCAGCTTACTCTTGAGACAGTAAAAGAGGGATGGAAGCCGTTAAACGACAGAATGAAATTCTTTACTGAGTATCCAAACGCAGTTGATGTTAAGAAAAACACAGACATCTGTTTCGTAACTGAGCGTGATGCTGAGCGTGTTGCATTCGTTGATGGTACAAGCGGTAAGATCCTATCTAAGCACCCTGCAGGTTTTGCTGTTCACGTAACAGTTACAAACAAGCGTCAGCCTCGTTATGCTTACTCAATCTCTCGTTCAGGTCTAGTAACAATGTTCGACCTTAACACTCCGGGTCAGCAAAAAATTGCTGAGTGTCAAGTTGGTTCTGACTCTCGTGGTCTTGCAGTATCTCCAGATGGTAAATACCTAATGGCCGGCAACTATGTTCCAGGCGGTGCTGTACTTATGGATGCTATGACTCTTGAGCCGTTAAAAGTTTATCCTACATCAAGTGTTATCAAGCCAAACGGTGATATCGATTCATCTCGTGTAGCCGGTATCTTTGACACTCCGTACGGTCCTTACTTTGCATTTGCACTAAAAGACGGTGGTCACGTTTATATCGTAGATTACTCTAAGCCAAATTTCCCAATCGTTGGAGATATTCCAAACATTGGTGATATTCTTCATGATGGTTTCTTAAATGAAGGTAAACAGATTGGTCGTTACCTATTTATTGCTTCTCAAGGAAGTGACGTTGTCGGTGTTGTAGACTTTAAAACTAAATCATTAGTAACAAAAATCTACACAGGTCCTGCATCTAAGCCACACCCAGGTCAAGGTTCTTCTTGGTTTAATGAAGGTTTAGGAGAGCAACTTGGTGCTACTGTTAACATGAACTTAGGTCAAGTAACTATCTGGGATAGCAGCTTTGATGTTATTCGTCAGATTCCAATCGGCGGCGGTGGACTATTTATCGGTACATCTGAGCACACTCCGTTCCTATGGGCTGACAACGTTCTTGGTTCAAGCGATGTTTGGAATCAAGTTCACTTGATCAACAAGCAGACTCTTGAAGTTGACAGAATTATCACTGTTGGTACAAAGGAAGGTACAGTAATAGATCCTGTAACTCACAAAGTGCTATACAAGTGGGATGTTCCGACTGTAAAAGATGACAAAGGTAACGCTATCGTTCCTAGAATTCTTCACGCTGAGCCTGCTAACCACGGTTACTGGACTATGATTTCTGAGTGGAATGCTGGTCGCATCGGTATCTATGAAGCAAAAACAGGTAAGTTTGTTAAATACATCACTGGTTTAATAACTCCTACGTTTACTTACTCAATCGAGCACAGACAAACTATTCCAGGTGCATAATTTGCACCTTCTCTCCCTCGTGGAGAGAAAACTTTTTTTATATTAACAATTAAGTTCTTCAACTAAAGTACTCATAAGCTATAAAAATATATAAAGCTTCTCAGCTATACAATAACTATATAAAATTAATAATTTTGACAATTATAAGCCAAAGTTCAAGCTTGATTTAGCTAGAATAATATATAAACGTAAAGAGACAATTATGAAAAAAAGTATACTAATATCGCTCGCTTTAACGTCTTTTTTATCTGCAAACGAAATGGATGGAAAAGAGGTTTTTGAAATGTACTGCTGGGGATGTCATCATCAGATTTCTGAAGCGTTTGGTCCATCCTTTACAGAGATTGCTTCCAAGCGCTCTTATGAGGAGATACAAGCCTATATTTTAGATCCTGAGTCAATGTATAAAGCGTTTGGATATAAACGCACAGTGATGACAAAATTAAAGCTAACAGACAAAGAGAGAGAAGCTATTGCAAAATATGTTCTCTCATACAAAGGTAAATAAATGTTTAGATTATCAAACCTCATATCTTCAGTTGTTGAGGGTAAGCCTGAGAGAGTACTGGATGGTTCTATTGCGATATGGAACTTCACAAACCGCTGTAACCTCTCATGTCTTCACTGCTACTCGAAATCAACACTTGATGAAGTGGATACACTAACAACTGAGCAGATTAAAAAAACTATTTTAGAGATGAAAGCGAACGGAGTCAAGTTTATTATCTTCTCAGGAGGAGAGCCACTCACAAGAAAAGATCTCTTTGAGATTGCCGATTTTTGCAAAGAAAACGGCATTATTACCTACCTCTCAAGCAACGGTCTCTACTTCACAAAAGGAAATATACAGCGCATAGTAAGCACGTTCAACTATGTCGGTGTGAGCATAGACGGTGATGAGCCTACGCATGACTATTTCAGAGGACTCAAGGGTGCATTTAAAGAGACGCTTAAAGCTGTGCAACTTGCAAATGCAACAGGGGCTAAAGTCGGCATACGCTTTACAATGACAAAAGATACCATTAACTCTCTAGAGTATATTTTTGACCTTGCCCAAAAAGAGAATATTCCAAAAATCTATATATCTCACCTTGTCTACTCAGGGCGTGGGCTTGATAATCTAAAAATGGATCTATCAAAAGAGCAAAGAAGAGAGGCTATGGAGTTTATAATTGATAAAGCTTTTGAGTACTACGAAACAGGAAGAGATATAGAGATAGTAACAGGAAATATGGAGCAGGATGCAATCCTATTTTTAAATAGATTTGCCCAAAAATATCCTCATCTTAAAGAGACAATGAGAGAGCGTCTTGTCTCTTGGGGCGGCAACAGTGCGGGACGCAAGCTCTTAAACATAAACAGCGAGGGCGACGTAAGACCTGACCCATTCTTCCCTCTAACAGTCGGGAACATAACAAAGCAGGATTTCGGGGAGATTTGGCAAAGCGGTGAACTGCTAGATCAGTTAAGAGTTCATCCTAGACGTCAGATAAGCGGCATCTGCGCAGAGTGTGAGCAGATAGATATTTGTAACGGCGGCTCTAGATCAAGAGCCTACGCTATTACCGGTGATTTATGGAGCGAAGATCCATCATGCTACCTAAGTGAACAAGAGAGAAGGAAAGATTAATGAAAATAAGTAAAACAGTAGTAGGCATCTCCCTTCTGGCGGCGATGTTTATAAACGTTCACGCCAAAGGACTAAACCCGATACTCGCAGAGCTAAGAGGAAACGATAAGCTTTTTGTTGTTGAGAGAGAGAGCAGTTCGCTTGCTATTATTGAGCAAGGGCTAACGAGAAACCATATGGAGGGGATGCACGACATGAATCACGGCGTTGTAAAATTTTATGACAACGACGGATATGTCATCTCCCGTGACGGATATATTATAAAGTTTGACCCTATTGAAGAGAAGATTCTCAAAGAGTTTAAAACAAGCGATAGTGCAATCGGCTTTACTGTAACTAAGAACTACATCGCTGTTGCAAACTACGCAAAAAAGAGTGTTGATATTTTAGATAGAGATTTAAACCCTATTAAGTCGTTTGAAACCGGTTCAAAAAATGTCGGGATTAAACAGTATAAGAACTACTTGGTTTTCTCTCAGATGGATAATGATAAAATCACAGTACTAAAAGATAAAAATGAGGGCAAAGGGCTGCCTGACTTTGAGATATACAAAGAGTTTGAAGATGTCGGTGTTATGCCCTTTGACGCTATGATAAAAAACAACCATTTTATTACCGGATTTTTTAAAAGTGACTTTTTCGGCGTTGTTGATCTCGACACAATGACATACTCAAAAATCGATATTTTACTTGAAGACAGAAAGCCCGTACTTAAAGTTCCGCACTTTGGCTTTTGGAGCATAAGTGACGGGCATGTTTTTATACCGGCTGTCGGCAACAACAAGGTTCTTGTTTATACTCCTGATTTTAAATTTGTAAAAAACATCGAAACAGAGGGACTTCCTGTCTTTACTACTCTTAGTCCTGATCAAAAATATATGGCAGTAACGTTTAGCGGCGATAAATTTCCTGTTGTACAGATCATAGACACAAAAACTCTAGAGGTTATAAAAAGATTTGAGTTTGACGGAAAAGTGCTACATGCGAGATGGTCCAACCTTAGACCAAATCTCTATATATCCGTAAATGATACAAACAAAGTTGCCGTTATTAATACAAAAGAGTGGTATCTCGCTCGTGAGATGTATAATGTTAAAAAACCGTCTGGTTTATTTATTTACGGAGAGGAAAGAAAATAATGGGGAAAGTCTACTTAACCGGTGCAGGACCGGGAGATATTGAGCTATTGACTCTAAAGGCGCTTAGGGTTATCAAAGAGGCAGATGTGGTTATTTATGACCGTTTGGCAAACCCTGATATTTTAAAAGAGGCGAAAAGCGGTTGTGAATTTGTCTATGTTGGAAAAGAGGATGGCAGACATATCATGCCTCAGGATGACATTAACGAAGTAATCTATCAAAATTCACTCAAATATGAGAATGTGGTTCGTCTTAAAGGTGGAGATCCGTTTGTTTTTGGACGCGGCGGAGAAGAGGCGCTTTATCTGCATGAAAGAGGCATTAGATTTGAAGTAATCCCGGGTATTACATCTTCAATCAGTGCTCCGGCATATGCCGGTATTCCTGTTACACATCGCGGTGTTGCGGTTAGCTTTAGAGTTGTAACGGGACATGAGTCTCCTCATAAAAAAGAGTCCCAGATTCCATGGGAGACCTTTAAAACAGATGATACTATCGTCTTTTTGATGGGGCTTCACAATCTTCCTAAAATATCTAGAAAACTTATTCAAATCGGAAAATCTGAGGATTATCCGTGTGCTGTAATATCCAAAGGAACAACCAAAGATCAGATTGTTGTTGTAGGCACGCTCAAAGATATCGTAGAGAAAACAAAAGATTTGCCTACGCCGGCGCTTATTGTTGTTGGAAAAGTCGTTGAACTTAGAAAACAGTTAGATTGGTTTGAGGGAAATGTCTAATCTCCAAAATACCTCCGAAGCGGTTTTAATCGCACCAAATATCTACTGGGTCGGTATGCATCTAAAAAACGACCCATTTCAATGTCATCCATACCTCATCAAAAACGGCAATGAGTCAATTCTAATCGATCCCGGCTCCATGCTTGAGTTTAGCGAGACAGTTAGAAAAGTAAAAACGATTATGGAGATGAGCTCTATAAAATACATTGTCCTTCATCATCAAGATCCGGATCTTGCTGCAGCAGTGCCGGAGATAGAGAAGCTTATAAACAGAGCTGACCTCCGGATCGTAACACACTCCAGAATGTCTCTTCTGATAAAGCACTATCTTGTTACTTCAAGCTATTACGAGATTGATAAAAATGAGTATCAGCTCCTTACCTCCAGCGGATTTAAGCTTGAATTTTTAACCACTCCATACTGCCACTCTCCAGGAGCATTTGTCAGCTATGAGCCTGTTTCAAAAACTCTTTTCTCAGGCGACATATTTGGGGGAATCGAGGAGTCTTGGGATTTTTATGCAGATGAGAGCTATTTTTTTAAAGCCAAGCGGTTTCATGAGGAGTATATGCCTAGCAAGGATATATTTAACTACTCACTTAGTAAAATTGAGAAGCTTGACCTTGAGATGATAGCTCCCCAGCACGGCTCAATTATAGAGAAAAAATATATTCCCCAGTTGATAGAAGATATGAAAAATCTTGACTGCGGGCTCTATATAGAGGAAAAATATAACCAAGAACTCATCGACACCATAGAAGAGCTAAAGAGAAAAGAGCAGTCTCTAAGAGAGAGAAACCTGATGCTCTCAGAGCAGTCAAAAAGAGCAGAAATTGGAGAGATGATAGGCAACATTGCTCATCAGTGGCGCCAGCCTTTGGCAATCATAAACACATCACTGGCAATCCTAAAAGAGAAAAATAGAGCGGATATGCTAAGCAAGGATGAGATTGCAGAGAAGCTAGAGAAGATGGAGAAGAGAGTAATCTATATGTCTGAGACCATAGAGGATTTTATGAGCTACTACACCCCGGAGAGGGAAAAGGCTTACTTTAACGTAAGTGAAGCGGTAGAGAAGGCGATTGATATAGTAAACCTTAAGTCAAATGAGCGAGATATACATCTAGAACTGCTGTTGCATAGCAAATATAAGGTTTACGGGCTTATGAATGAGTTTGTGCAGGTAGTCGTATCTATTTTATCAAATATCAACGATTTAATTACCATAAGAGAGGTTAGAGATCCTGCTGTGAGCATCTCGCTCTATGATGAGGATGGGTATATTGTTCTCTCTATCAAAGATAATTGCGGAGGAGTTGATGAAAAAAACCTAAGTAAAATATTTGATCCCTACTTTACTACAAAGCACAAATCAATAGGCACCGGACTGGGTCTGCATATCGCGAAGATGATTGTAGAAGAGAACATGAGCGGTGTGCTCGGTGCAAAAAATATCTACTCTCCAAAAGACGAAAAAATTGGAGCAGAATTCACCATAAAGATAAAAAATGAAAGCTGAAAAAATCAAAGACATATCTATTTTACTGGCAGAAGATGAGACGGAGTTGCGTGAGACTTTATCTGAATATCTACAACTATTCTTCAGCAGAGTCTATACGGCATCGTGCGGAAATGAGGCGTATGATATATATAAGCAAAAAAGTCCCGATATTATTTTAACCGATATAAACATGCCGAACCTTGACGGTTTAGAGATGATTGCGAAAATAAGAAAAGATGACAAAGAGACGAAAATAATAGTAATAAGCGCTCATTCAGATCAAGAGAAACTGCTCCAAGCAGTAAAACTTCATCTTGAAGCGTATCTTATTAAACCGATAAAAACAGATACTCTTAAAAAAATGCTCTTTGACACGGTTGAGCTTATAAGAAAAACTTCCCACCGCGTCTATGTAAACGAGACCACATATTGGGATTACGACACAAGTACTCTGTGGAAAAACGCTAAAGAGATAAAACTTAGAAAGATGGAGAGTCTTCTCTTGAGGCTTCTCTTCTCAGAACCAAACCGCTGTTTTTCTGCCCAAGAGATATTCGAGGCTCTTCATGAAGGCAAAGAGAATAAAGAGTTCTCTTCACATGCCATAACATCTCTTATGAAGCGCATTAGAATGAAGCTACCAGGGGAGTTGATTCACAATATATACGGGTTTGGCTATAAAATCATTCTTACTTAAGAGTTTTAAATACTCTTAATATTTATGCAGCTCATATTTTTTATACAACTCTTTTGCCTCTTCGTTTCCGGCATCTATCGCCTTTTGTGCCCACTCTCTGGCTTTTGAGAACTTCTCTTGGTTGCAGTATATCTCTGCTAGAAGATAGTAAGCTGCCTCATCGCCCTCTGCCGCATTTTTTTCAAGCCACTTAGACGCTTCATCAAACTTTAAAAGCTGCATATAGATACGTCCTATATTTTGCTCGGCTATCTTATGCCCTGAAGCTGCGGCACTCTCTAAGAGCTCTGCTGATTTTGTAACGTTTGCATCAACACCGTCGCCTCTGTAGTACATAAGCGCTAAATCATACTGTGCATTGGCACTCTTTTGCTCTGAAGCTTTGCTAAGTAGCTCAAATGCCCTTTTGCTGTCCTGCTCTACGTTATCGCCTCGCAGATAAAACATTCCCAGATCATACTGCGCATTTGCGTTGCCGCTGTTTGCGGATCTCTCAAGCCACTCTATTGATTTTTGCATATCTTTTTTTGTGCCTAAACCATTTGCGTAGAGATAACTAAGCGCACTCTGTGCCACCGCATCGCCATCTTTTGCATTTTTCTCATAAATCTCAAACGCCTTCTTGTAATCACTCTTTTTAAAAGCCTCCAAAGCCGCCACATTATCGGCATGCAGATTTAAAAACAACAAAAATCCAACAACTATAAATTTAAACATTTCCCTATCCTTCTTATTTCAATACGCTATTATACACTCGGCTTTTTAATCTTTTGCAACTGATCTACAATTTTTACAACAACAAGATCGGATGTAACATTTATGGATGTTCTAGCCATATCCAAAATCCTGTCAACTGCTACTATCAAAGCAATATACTCAACAGCCAAACCGAGCTGATTTAAGATTACGACCATCATAACAAGCGATGCACTCGGGAGCGCTGCAACCCCGACACTAAGTGCAACAACGGTTACTCCAAGCCAAAGCTGATCTGCAAAACTTAGATCGACTCCTGCCAGATGAGATATATAAAGCACTGCCACTGTTAGGTATGCGGCAGTTCCGTCCATGGAGACGGTAGCACCCAAAGGAAGCACAAAAGAGGCGTTTTTCTTATCAACGCCTCCGACCTCCTCTACAACACGCATCGATACAGGCAGAGTTGCCGTACTTGATGCGGTAGAAAAAGCCATAATCGGCGCTTCGCGTACGTTGCTGAGATATCTAAATGGATTTACGCGTCCAAAAAAAGCCAAAACCGCAGGCAGAGTTATAAGAAGATGGATAAGCAAAACAGAGAGAACCATCAACACATACTTCCAAAGACCAATTATTACCTGGGCTCCCTGCTCGGCTATAACATACGAGATTAGGCTAAAGACGCCTATTGGCGTTAGCTTAATAACCCACTCCGCCATTATAAGTATTGCATTTGTAACCGCCGTAAAAAAATCCAACACCAGCTGCTTTCTCTCCTCTTTAAGATGCAGCGAAGCTACGCCAAAGAGAGCGGAAAAAACAATAATCTGCATCATAGAGCCGTTACTTAGAGCATGAAATATATTTGTCGGGATAAAACTCAGAATCATAGAGCCAAAAGAGAGAGGTGCTATTTCAGAAGCCTTAGCATACTCAAGTCCATGAGCAGATACCGCTTCTCCGATTGGAATCATATTCATTGCCAAAATAGCCGTAAAAACGGCAAGTGCCGTTGTGAAAATATAGAGCGCGATAGTTCTAAGTCCGATGCTCTTAAGCGTATGCAGGCTTCCAAGCCCCACGATTGAAACATAGATACTTGAGAAGACAAGAGGGACTACGAGCATCTTTAAAAAACTTATAAAAATCTGACCTATTACCTGCTGTTTTAACGCCAGTTGAGGCAGAAAAACCCCAAAAAGAACCCCAAGCACTATGCCTAAGAGAACCAGTCTATTTGTTGTGGAGTACTTTTTGATTTTTTCTATCATCTGTTCAAAAACTCTACAACAAAATATATGTTGCAAGTGCTAAAAAGCTGAAAAATCCCACAACATCCGTTACCGTTGTTATAATAACAGTGCTTCCTATAGCAGGGTCGATATCCATTCTTTTAAGAAAAAGGGGAACAGCCGCTCCAAAGAGACCCGCCATAAAAAGGTTTATTACCATACTAAGGGCAATTACGACGCCAAGCATATTTATCTTGAACCAAACCGCTGCCACAATCCCCATAACAACCGCGAAAATAACTCCATTCATCAAAGAGATTAAAACCTCTTTTTTAATAATACGCATAGCATCACCCTGTGAAATTCCTCCAAGAGCGAGCTGTCTCACAACAACAGTAAGACTCTGCGTTCCCGCATTTCCGCCCATTGAAGCGACGATGGGCATTAAAACGGCAAGGGCTACCATGCTCTGGAGAGTATCTGCAAAAAAGCCTATAACTATGGAAGCAAATATGGCAGTGAAGAGGTTGAGCCCAAGCCAAGAGGCTCTTTTCTTACCCGCTCTAAATATCTCGTCATACTCCTCTGCATCATCGTCTACTCCGGCAAGATGGTACATCTGCTCCGTTGCATGTTCGTTGATAATATCATAGATATCATCCGAAGTTATACGCCCAAGCAAAACTCCGTACGCATTGACAATCGGCATAACAGAGAGGTCATACTCTTCAAAATAGTGAACGACATCTTTAATGTTCTCTCTATCCTCTGCTTTTTTTGGCTCAAAACTATCTTCGCTCTGCTCTATGTTTTTTATTAGAGTTTTGTCAAAATCAAAGACAAGCAAATCATCCAAGCCTACCGTAAAGAGAAGTTTTTTATCGTTACCGATAATAAAGAGATTTTGTATATTTTCTATCTCTTTAGCTTTTCTAAGCTCAGCAAACCTTCTTATGACGTCATGTACAATCTCCTCTTTATATGCAGTGAAAATTTCAAGCTGCATATAGGCGCCGGCATCATCCTCGTCGTAAGTCTGAAGTTTGATAATCTCCTTTCTATCATCTTCATCAAGCGTATCAAAAACCTTAGAAGCTACACTCTCATCAACCTCTTGAAGCTCATGCATAAAGTCAACTTGGTCATCCGACTCAAGCGCAGATACCGCATCACGAAGCTCCTCAATGCTAAAGTTCTCTACAACATCGTCAAAATATCTATCAGGAAGAGCAAGAGCAACATCACCGATAAGATCTTTTGGTACGAGTTTCAGAGCTGCGGCAAATTCACTATCATCGAGCTGCTTGAGTATCTTTGCTATATCGGAGGGGTGAATCTCGCTTAGCTCATGGGCATTTAAATACTCTTGCAATTTATTCATAAAGTAGTTATCTTAAAATGTAGCTTTTATTAAAAGATCAACCTGATCACGCACACACATAAACATCATGCAAGGCATCTCAATCCCGTAATCGCTCATTAAAATCATCGAATTTGCCTCTATAACCAAGCTGCCATCTATCGTTGTTATTTTAGCATCTGCGCTCAACTCTCTTTTTTCTCCGTGAAAATCAAGCGTGCCGTTGATAACATAACCATCCTCTTTCTCTGTTTTTACTATACTCGATATTGTGTAGGTAGCAAAAGCAAATTTATCCGATTGAATCTCTTTATACATGCTCTTATCTCTGTCGCTCTTATCACTTGTAAAAAGAGTTGTCTCAACCCAAAACTTACCATTAATAGTAGTAATATCGTTGTTCTCTATGGTTAAATCCGCCTTGAGATAGTTATTTACAGGGTCAATGGTGCTATCCATCATCATCTCTGTGTGTGCTGCGACATAGCCGCTTTTCAACTCTAAGTTAATCGCAAAGAGGGGGAGTGCTAAAAGCAACATCGTAAATATTTTTTTCATCATAAATCCTTATTATTAAATTGGTACAATTTTAGCATATATTTTGCTTTAATGCAGAGCTCTTGAGAGAGCAACCGCCAAACCAAGACCTGATGCCATCCAACCGACAAATATCATCATAAATGCGAGTTTCGTTATGCTCGCTTCTTTGCTAAGAGTTCTAAATACGACCACGTTGTAGTAGGAGATGGTAAAAGGGTAGAACATAGCAAGAAGAAGTGGAAGCTCCAAATATGAGAGTGTATAGCTAGACGCAAAAATAAGAGCTATAAAAATATGCTTTTTTGTTTTTGATATGTTGATGAAATATGCACCGACTAATCCCAAGAGGTGAAATGCGATGATTGTAAAAGTGTACTGCGACCAGATATCTATGTTTGAGTGTCTGGAGAGAGTCTCAAAAAGATTTGAATCCAAAAATATCCATAACATCAAAGGGAGATATTGAAGATATGGGTGTGAAACCTCTTTCTCATCCGTCTCGACCATATAGTCTCTAAGCACAAAAGCGCTAAAAAGCGCAATTGCGCTAAAGCCGACTGCCATATATACTCTGTTATCGGCATCATAGGTGAAAAAATATGTGCCGATTGTGTATGCTATCGCAAGAGCGAAAAGGAGCTCTTTTTGCTGTTTTGCTTTAAATAGATAGATCCCAAGCGGAGCCATAACACCGACTGAGAGACCAAGCAGAATAAGTGTAAAACTGTTGTAGTCAGGGTATAGAGTCGACAAAAGCAGCTGCAGACCAAGAGCAACCATTATCTTATGTATAGGATTGCTGATTTTACCCCATGAAAAACCGCCCAGAATAGTCCCTGTCACTCCGCCGACAAACATCGGAAAGAGTGTCACAATATCTGAGTTGTAGTGCTCGGCAACGCCCGTCTGGACTATCAAGAGATAGAAACAGAGCTCAAATCCAAGAAGTAAAACAAGAGCTAAAGAGTGGATCATAAGCGGCTTCTAAAGATGAGATATAAAAGAGCGTAAGAGATGTCGTAAAAACCTACAAGAAGCCCAAGTGCGTCTATCGTCCCAAGGTAAAAGAGAGATAAAAAAACACTCCCCGTAATAAGACGAGCAATTGAGGTAAAATAGGCAAAAAGATGCCCCTCTTTGGTTATTCCAACAAGATGTAAAATTCCCACAAAGCCCATAAAACCAAATACCAAATAGTAGTAAGGCGTAAAATGTAACCCTAAAAACTCAAACAGTATTGGAGCTGATAAAAAGAGTATCAATGCGCCCAGACCATCAGATGCAAAACCGTTTAGATGGTATAGCCCAAGCGGAGAGGGTTTTGAAATCTTTATCTTTTTTACAATAAAATAGATAATTCCAATAACCGCTAAAATACCGCCCAAGAGACGAATCTGCCACATGGATATGACATCAATCGCAAAAATTTCTGCTTCATCAAAACCTGCCAGCGTGAGAGAGATAAAAATAACCCCGATAACAAGAAGCCAAAAGTGCATAAACCTCTCGGGCAGTTTGTAGAAATATTTCAACACGCTAAGAGACATAAAAAATATTCCAAGCCCAATGGCGACATGAGCATGTGCGACTATCAAATCGTTTCTATGAAACGGCCAGCGGATTTCTGGGATAAAAAGGATATTGCCCTGAATCATCACAAACAAAAATGCCCAGATGGAGATGACCAGATAAGGCGTGGATTTCAGAGTAATCTTTGCATCCATGCACCACTTTATAAGCAGCGGGGCGTAGGCAAAAGTTAGCCACTGATAAACCCACTCTTCATTGTATGAAAGCTCTCCTCTAAAAATGCGCGTGGCAACCGAGAGAGCGTATCCGACGAGCGGAAGAATCCAAAAGATGTGCCATTTAGCGACAAACTCCTCTTTTGCATGCAGCTTTATCATAAGATAAAAGAGCGGAATCAGCGTAAAACTCATACCCAGAGTATTGTCCCCGTGAGGTCCTATAAGCGTTTTTTCAACCTGTCCGTAAGTCGGATTCATTAGAACAATAAGTGCCAAAGGTGCCACAAAAAGAAGAGCTTTTGAAACTTTTACCCAAAGAGGCGCAACCTCATACTGTTTTATGGTTTTAAAGATTGCAATAATATAAAAAATACCCGAAGCCGCAAGTATAAAGTTAAGTTCGTACGCAAAATCATAAAACGGCAGACCTCTTTGAACTCCCAAAGAGATAGAGAGAACCGCCATAAATAAAAAAAGATGCCACAACAAAAAGTAGTTTCTTAAGGGCTCTACTGCAGCGCTTAAATCCAGCTTCTCTTTCGCAAAGAGCGCAAAGGGAAGTAGGGAGAGAGCGAGCATAATCGGACCGTATAGCATCAGCGTAATATGAAGGGAGCGCGCGGTTGAAGCATTTAATAGGGTATTGTCTAAAGAGGAAAATCCCAACATCTGTGCCGCATATATAACACCCGCTGTAATAGAGCCTAAAAATATAAAAGCCCAAATAGGGATAACCGAATCTATTAATCTATAAAATTTGTCCATCTTTTAGCCTGATAATTTGAGTTGCATAATTTTCTATCTGCATGTCATGAGAGGCGACAACTACCGTAGTGCCACGCTTTACCGCTTGGGCTAAAAGTCCATAGACTATTTGAGAGTTTTTTGAGTCAAGACTACCGGTGGGCTCATCCGCAAAGATGATTTTTGGTTCGTTCACAAGAGCGCGGGCAAGTGCCACGCGTTGTCTCTGCCCGCCGGAAATCTCATTTGGATAACGTGAGGAGAGCTCTAAAATACCTAGTTCTTCAAGTATCTTCTCTATATTTTGTTTCTTATCTTCGAGTGCTGCAAGAGCTATATTTTCATAAACGCTTAAATAGTTTATAAGGTAGTGAAACTGAAAAACAAACCCCACCTTGCTTTGACGGAAATAGTCTATATTTTTGATTTTTTCAACCGACTCACCATCTATTAAAAGCTCTCCGCTTGAGGGTTTTAGCAGGGTTGAGAGAATGGAGAGAAGTGTTGATTTTCCGCTTCCGCTCTCTCCGCTTAAAAAGAGAAATTCGCCGCTCTTTATCTCGAACGAAAGGTCAAAAAGAACCTGCTCTGCGCCGTAAAAGTGAGAAACATGTGACGCTTGTATCATGCACATCCTTGATTTATCAGAAGTATCGGGTCCGTTTTAGAGGCAATCCACGCTGGTATCAGTGAGCCCAAAAGAGCCATAAAAATCGTTGAGGCAAAAACATACAGCGCGGTTGAGAGCGATAGTGTTCCGTTTACATAGCCCTGAAGCATCTCAATATGCGGAAGCATAGCCAAAATGCCAAGACTCAGAAGAAGCGCAAATATATAGGCAGAAATACTCATAATAAGTGTTTCAAAAAAGAGATTTTTAATGATAAAAAGGCGGCTCTTGCCGAGTGCGCGCATGATTCCAAACTCCTCTTTGCGAGAGTTTACAATCATGCTCATAACCGAGGCAATTCCCATGAGTCCCATAGCAAAAGCGAGCGTTGAGATAACAAGGGATGAGTTCTCAATGATTTTAAACTGGTTATACTCTTTTACAAAAGTCTGTGTCGTCTTTACCTCGACCTCACTGCTTAACTCGGATATTTTTCCAACAATGGCATCTATCTCGCTTGGAGAGGAGGATGAGACCAAGAGAAAAGATGCCGAGCGGTTAAAAAGCTTGCCCGCATCTCTTATATTCATAACAACACCGCCCTCTTCAAAGCCTATTTCACTGCTGTAAACACCCGATATTGTAAATTTCTTATTTCCTATATTGATCTCTTTTACAACAAACTGTTTTGCAAGATTCTCACCGAGTATAACCTCTCCCTCTTTTGGATAAACTCCCTCCGCAAGCTTGTAGTGAGGAAAATGGTTTGCGGTCGTACCGTAAATCCCCGCAATGGGTATATGCCCAATAGGAGAGGCGCCGACAATCATAGCATAGCTTGAAGAGACATGCGGCAGTGCATCTATCTTTTGAATAAGCGCAATATCTACGTTTGAAAAAAATGTATCCGAGATCCCTTTTTGTGTGACAATGATATCGCCGTCCGTATTAATCATCTTAGAGTACATCCCGATTACGCCCTGAGATACGGAGCTGATGAGAAAAATCGCCATGACGGCGATGGTAATAGATGAGAATATTAGAAGGGTTTTAAAAGAATTTTTGCTGAGTGCTTTGAGTGAAATCACTTCTCAATCGCCATTTTTAACTCTTCTTTTGTCGAGATAAACGATATCTCTTTGATTTTTGACTCTTCTATATGCAGAAGAGTGATTTTTTGCTCTTTGTTTGGAACTGCGTTTTGGAACTTTTCTCCATAATGCAGGTATATTAGATGTTTATACTTTTGTAGTTTTGGCAGGGCAAACATATTCGTAATTAACGAGGGCATCTTGTTTATGTCCGCTATAAATACAGAGTTGTTTTTTGGCAGATAAAAAGGGCTCTGAGTATTGAGATATTCGTTAACCAAAGCTCCCGTATCTTTTTCAAAAGCGACTATTACCAACTTGGTCTTTTTGGGTATTTTCATTTGGCGCCCCATCGGCGTCTCATATTTAAAGCTATCCAGCATATTAAGCGGAGAGGTTATAGTAAGCGGGGCTGCACCTAAAATCGCGACACTAAGAGTTAAAGCGGTTAAAAATCTGTTCATTTTTTTCCTTGAATAGTTAAGATAAAATTATACTATCGATATGTTAATTGATGGTAAAAACAGGTATTTCGGCTGCAACTCTATATCTTACCCTGACGCCCCAGTACCCAAGCCCTCTAGATACATATAGAAGCGTATTTCTATATCTGTAAAGCCCTGAAATATAGGGTTGAAAATATTTAACGACAATGCTAAAAGGGTATATCTGCCCGCCATGCGTATGTCCGCTTAGTTGTAAATCTATGCGAAAATCTTCCACATGAGCTATATCTTTTGGCTGATGAGTAAGCAGTATAGTAGAGAGTTTTGGGTCTAATCTACCAAAGAGCTCTTTTATAGGTCGTTTTATCCCTCTTACAAAACCGTATCTATCACTAAGTCCCACCAACTGCACAACAGAGCCCTTCAGTGCTATCTCCGCTATCTTGTTGTCAAGACAATGAACTCCGACACTCTCCATAACCGACTCTAGATCTTTTGGACCATAAACGATATCGTGATTGCCGGTCACATAGTAAGATGGCGCTTCAAGCTCTCTAAAACACTCTAGCTGCTCTTTTACATTTAGCGCGGAAGTTTGAAGTATATCTCCGCTAAAGAGCACAAGATCAGGCTTAAGAGCATTTGTTTTTTTGACAAGATTTTCAAGATACCGAACCCCAACATCTTTACTAAGATGCAAATCTGAGAGCAAAATTATGCGAAGCCCGTTTAAAGAGCTGCAAAATGAATCGCTCTGAATCGCTATCTCATCAAAGGGAAAATATTTCCAGCCTATCTGAAGAGACACTCTTGCCTAGCCTAGTTTTGAAAATGTTTTACTGTAAGCTCTATCCACTTATCAAGAGCGGGTTTAATATTTTCAAACTTCAGAGTCTCGTCATCTAAGATGATTTTTTCATCTTTGATAATCTCCATGCTCTCAAACATACTCTCGCCTGTTGTAGCATCAACAATACGCTTCTCGCCCAAAATTCTGACATTTCCATCGGCATAAGAGTTGTATGATGTTACCGTCACATCCATTGCGATAGGCGAAAATTGGTTCCACTTCTTATCGTCAAAATGAACCTCAACTGCAGAGATTGCAGACTCCAAAACAATAGTATCCTGCTCTTTCATATCTACAACTTTAAAGTTGCTGTTTTTTTGAATCTCACTTTTATATCCCTCTGTTACATACTCGGATATCTTTTTATAAAGCATTGTTTGAGGATCACTCTGCTGTGCTTCAGGAATCGTCGCTATTACCTGAGCAGGAGAGATTAAAACTGTTTTGTGCTTTGAGATCTCATACTCTTTAAAACTCTTCGTAGCACTAAGTCCATCGGAACTCTTAAGTTGTGTATAGTCATTAAAAAAGCCGCTGTTCTTAGCCGCTACACTCTTGCCTGCACAGCCGTTTATTAAAAATGCAAAAGCGATTAGTGCTACAGTAAATGTTGTTGATAGTTTCAAATTAATCCTTTATTTAAAACAGCGTGTCTCTACTGTTTTTTGTAATAATATCATTTTAGATTATAAACTGACCTTACGCACTTTTGTAAAAAAGTTTGTAGAACACCTTATAATTCTCGAAAAAGATACTTTTTCGTAGCTTTAGGGGGTTGTAGGGACATTTGTCCCTGCCACTAAAATGGACGCGTTCGTTTTAGTGCGTAACATCAATTATAGACTTTACCTATTTTAATAAATTATGATATTATTATTGCTATAAACTTAGAGTAGCGCTAAAGGCTTGCACAATGAAACACCTAAAACTAATCGTCGGCTTACTTCTAATAGCTCTCATATTTTCTGGATTTTGGTCGGGAAAGAGCAAAAGAGAGATACGCGAAGAGAACAGGCTTGAGAGAGTAGATCGTATCATTGCCAGCAACCAAACAATGCAACTGCTCTATAAATATGCACCTGAGGCTAGAAAAATTGTGCTCCGCTCTTACGGATATGCAACATTTAGTAACGTCGGAGTAAATCTAGTTCTCTTCTCGGCAGAGGGCGGAAAAGGGATGGCACATAACAACAGGACAGGTATCAACACCTACATGAACATGGCGTCCGGCGGCTTAGGGCTTGGGCTTGGAGTTAAAGATTTTAGAGCTGTTTTTCTCTTTGAGAACAAAAGAGCTTATGACACTTTTGTAAACTCTGGCTGGGAAGCAAACGCGCAAGCAGATGCTGCTGCAAAGTATGAAGAGAGCGGCGGCTCACTTAATGCGGCAATCACTGTTGCTCCAGGCGTAAGACTCTATAAACTAACACAAAACGGCTTAGCGCTTCAAGCTACTGTTCAAGGAACAAAATATTGGAAAGATGCAGAACTTAACAAAAACTAATTTTTAGTTAAGCTAATAAATCTTACAATAGTTTGATCTTAAAATAAAAGGAAGTTCAATGAAAAAAATTCTAGTTAGTCTTGCGGCAGTTATAGCACTAAGCTCATCTGCAATGGCAGGCGTAAACTCTCAGACTGGTTGTGGTCTTGGTTCTATGATTATCAAAGATGATTCAACAGCTGTGTTATTGGCTCTTCAAGCTACGACAAACGGTACTTCAGGCAACCAGACATTCGGTATAACTTCAGGAACTTTGGGTTGCCAAAAAACTCAATTTGTAATGAATGGACAAGCTGAAGAGTTTGTTGCTTCAAATATGGATCAACTTGCTAAAGAGATAGCAATCGGACATGGAGAGAGCATCGATACGTTGGCAGAACTTTTAGAGGTATCCGACCAAGCTACTTTCTCTGCATCTCTACAAGAGAACTACAACAAAATTTACACTAGCCAAGATGTAAAAATGGCTGATGTACTTGACAATATCTCTACAACAACTCTTTAAAAAAAGTCAAAATCAAACGAATTTTTTCGTTTGATTTTGCTCTTCTAAACATCAACTTCAGGAACTTCCTATTTTAAACAAATTATTTTTGCTACTTACTATTTCTCTCTCTCTTTTGAATGCTTCTTCAGATCTTTATAAACAAAAAGCGCAAGAACTAAATCTATCGGACTCAAGATACTGGAATCTGCTGCTGCATATGCAAGACGGCAGAAGCGAGATAGACGATGAGAGATTTTTTTTATCACCCAACGGCAAAACAGATGCAAAAGATGAACTTAATGCCACTATTGATGCGCTTTTGAATGAGACTGCTTTTGATGACAACGCAACTGCATGCAGATTTCCTGCAAGAAAAGCCTGGCTAAAAGAAAAACTCTCTATTTCAAACCTTCCTGAAGTGAAATGTGAAAAGTATGATGCCATCGTCAAGAGACTAAAGCCAAAATCTGTAACTCTTGTTTTCCCATCAGCCCACATAAACTCTCCAGCTTCCATGTTTGGACACACATTTTTACGTATTAACTCGGTATATGACTCTAAACTTCTCTCTTATGCCGTAAATTACGCTGCAGATGCAAATCCGGATGAAGAGAATGCCGTACTTTTTGCAATCAAGGGTCTCTTTGGAGGATACTTCGGAAGATACTCGCTGCTTCCATACTATGACAAACTCAAAGAGTATAGAGATAGCGAGCAGAGAGACATTTGGGAGTATGATCTTGATTTTAGCGAAGATGAGACGCGCAGAATGATAGAGCATATCTGGGAGCTCAACGAAACACACTCATACTACTATTTTTTTACCGAAAACTGCTCATACAACATGCTCTGGTTCTTAGAGGTTGCAAGACCGTCGCTACACCTCAGAGAGTATTTTAACTATCAGGTAATTCCTCTAGAGACTGCTCATGTCGCAAATCTAGAAAACATCATTAAAGATAAGTTTTTCAGACCATCAAAAAGAACCACTCTTTTAAAATATGAGGAACTTATAGAGAGAAAAAATATCCACCTCCCGCTACAACTGGTAGATTTGGACATCTCACTAGATGATGTTTTAACAAATTTAAATATTGAAGTGCAGCAGAAAAAATATATTCTAGAAGCCTCAATAGAGCTGCTTGAGTACAAATTTAGCAAAAGCAAAATAGAAAAAGAGAGATACTTAGAGCTCTTCCATGAGCTCTCAAAAGCAAGAGCAAAACTTGGGCAGGGAGATAAACTGGATATAAAAACCCCTCCAAATCCCATTGAGAGCCATAGAGCTATAAGAGCAACCATCGGCGCCGGCTCCAGAGATGGTAACGCTATTGGCTTTTTAGGTGTTCGCCCCGCATATCATGACCTAGAAGATAGTAACTATGGATTTTTAAGAGGCACTCAAATTGAGTTTATGAATCTTGAGCTCTCCTACTCAAAGAGTGACTTAGAGGTTGAAGATGCAACCATTCTCTCTATTGTCTCTCTTGCACAAAGATCTCACTTTTTTGAAAGCCTCTCTTGGAGAACAAAGTTTGGCTGGGATAGAAACTCTCTTGAGTCTACAGCAAATTTCATAGGTACTGTAGGCGTAGGACTGAGCTGGGGAAATAAACTTGGCTACACTTACATCATGGCTGATCCGCTTTTTTATCTCGGCGGAAAAGCAAAATCTGCAATAGGCGGTTCTGTCGGTGTCGTTTTTGACAGATATAACTCAATGAGCACTAATATTGAAGCTACTAGAAGATGGTACGATAACGGTGAGGAACAAAATATGGTTGCTCTCTCACAAAGCTTTAGAGTCTCGCAAAACACTCAAATAAAGTTTAAATATGACTATAAAGAGAGAGGCAAACAAGAAGTAAATAATAAAGAGGATAGCTTGAGAGTCTATCTAAACCTCTACTTTTAAGAGTTACTTTAACTCTATAAGATAGCCATCAACAATTTTTTTAAAATTATATCTATAGAGTCCATCCAACTCCACAACAACTCTGTAGTAACCGTCATGATTTCCGATTCTTACCTCATTGAAGATATTGTTTGGAACTTTTTTAATGTAACTTTTAATGCTGCTGTCTCTTTTGAAATCTATAACAAGCCTATGAGGATTGACAAGCAAAAAATTTCTTATTGCCTCATCTTCTGTTACTAGTTTTAAACTCTTTTGAGATGAGAAGAGCGAAACATATTTTATAGAAGCAATCTTTTGATAGGTCTCTTTTTTTTGAACACTTTTTTGAGTGGAAGCTGCAGTTCGCGGCTGCGTATTGTTATCTTGTTGGGCATAGCTCTGGGAGATAAAGAGAGGAAGGTGCCAATCAACGGCATTGTTAAGTTCTATACTTTTTTTCTCAATAGAGCCGTCAAGATTTTTAAACTCCACGGTTACCTTTTGAAGAACTCTTGCTTGTGAGGGAATGGCTATGGTAGCTCTTTTTAGAGGCTCACTCTCTCTATCTTTATTTGATGTAATCAATATATCTTTCTCGCCCTCAGACGCAAAGAAGGGATTCTCTCTAGCATCAAGAAGCAAAAAAAACAAAAAAGATATAAACAGAACTCTAATCAAAGTCACCCCTCTTATAATGTTAAACACTCAAACGAACTCGTCCGTTTTAGTGGCAGGGACTTAAGGTCCCTACAACCCCCTTACCATGTAGTATGCCATTGGTTAGCATACCTAAAAGCTACAAAACGAAGTTTCTTTAGAAAAAACAAGTTTTTCGAGATTTCTATGGTGTATTATATCAAGATTAAGCGCTATTTTGCAGAAATCTCTTTTAACTCAAAATACTCTTTTTGAAGCTCTGCATTTTGAGTTCTAAGTCTGCTAATTTCACTTTGCAGATACTCCTCATAATCTTGAAGTCCAAGCATAACCTCTAGCGAATTGGTTCCGTACAGAAGTATGCCGATATATACCCCTGTTACCAGTACAAATGTAAGAAGTATTAAGAACTTTGCTAAAGACAGACCTAGATATTTTTGCGTAAAACTCTGCGTGTCGTCTATTCCCTCGTAAAGCTCTTCATCTCTCATTAAAAGCTCTTATTTGAAAAGTTTTGAACCTAAATACTCACCGTAAACAACTTCATTTTCTATTTCTAAGAGGCGATTGTACTTAGCTGTTCTCTCTGAGCGAGCAGTAGAACCTGTTTTTATCTCGCCACAGTTTAGTGCAACAGCAAAGTCTGCAATGAAAGCATCTTCACTCTCGCCTGAACGGTGACTCATAACACACTTGTAGCCGTTTCTTTGAGCAAGGCGGACAGTAAGCATAGTTTCGCTTACCGAGCCGATTTGATTTGGCTTAATCAAGATAGAGTTTGCGATTCCTTTTTGGATTCCTTCGTTGAGGATGTTAGCATTTGTAACAAAAAGATCATCACCTACAAGCTGTACTTTGTCGCCCAACTTTTCGGTTAGTATCTTCCAGCCGTCCCAGTCATCCTCGCTTAAGCCGTCCTCGATAGAGACGATTGGATATTTTGAGCATAAATCAACATAGTAATCAACAAGCTCTGCAGAAGTTACTGTTCTGTTTTCGCTCTCTAGTCTATAGCCGCCATCTGCAACAAGTTCGCTTGCCGCAACATCAAGAGCGATTGCCATCTGCTCTCCTGCTTTGTACCCAGCCTTTTCTATCGCTTCCATAATGATCTGGATAGGCTCTTCATTTGAGCTTAAATCAGGTGCAAAACCACCCTCGTCTCCAAGAGCCGTATTATGTTTTTTTGCTTTTAAAATAGCTTTTAGATTGTGGTAAACCTCTGCTGAGGCTTGAAGTGAAGTTGCAAAATCATCAAATCCGACCGGCATAATCATATACTCTTGAAAATCCACTGAGTTGTCTGCATGTGAACCGCCGTTAATAATGTTGAGCATCGGCGTAGGAATAACCATAGCATTAGCTCCGCCAAGATAGCGGTAAAGAGGGATACCCAAACTCTTTGCTGCGGCACGTGCAACTGCCATAGAGACACCCAGAACTGCATTTGCACCTAGATTTCCGTAGTTCTCAGTTCCATCAAGCTCTTTCATTGTGGCATCGATTACGGCTTGATTAAACGGAGAAAGCCCGATAATAGCATCAGAAATTTGACTATTTACATTTTCTACCGCTTTTAGTACGCCTTTGCCCATATATCTGCTGCCGCCATCACGAAGTTCCAGCGCTTCGCGCTTGCCAGTGCTCGCGCCAGATGGCACGATTGCACTCTCTTTTGTTCCATCACTAAGCTCTACTGTAGCTTTTACCGTCGGGTTTCCACGTGAATCCATCACTTCTATTGCACTAACATTATCTATAAACATTATTTATCTACCTTCTTATTTTTTTGTTACACACTGAAACGAACGCGTCCGTTTCAGTGTCAGGGACAAATGTCCCTACAACCCCCTAAAGCTACGAAAAACTTTGTTTTTCGAGAATTACAAGGGTATGTTTTATGTACTTTTATGAAAAGCGTATAAGGTCATTATTATTTTTAATTTTATATCGCTTAACGGGCGGATTATAAATCTGCATCCTCTATCTCTAGAGTATCCATTGTCATAAGTGAGTTTATGCCCATGGCCGCTTTTATTTTCTCTTCAATTTCGCGAGCCATTTCTGGGTCTTCTTTAAACTTAGCCTTGACATTTTCACGCCCTTGACCGAGTTTTGCCTCTCCATAAGAGAACCAAGCGCCGCTCTTGTCTATGATATCAAGCTTAACGCCATAATCTACAAGTTCGCCCTCTTTTGAGATACCTTCACCGAACATTATATCAAACTCAGCTTGGCGAAACGGAGGTGCTACCTTGTTTTTTATAACCTTTGCTTTTACACGGTTGCCTATTTGGCTCTCGCCCTGCTTTAGAGATGCAATACGCCTAACATCTATACGAACCGAAGCGTAAAACTTAAGCGCATTTCCTCCGGTAGTAGTCTCCGGCGAGCCGTATCCCATCATACCGATTTTCATACGAATCTGATTGATAAAAATAACCGTACAGTTCATTTTATGCAAAATACCCGTTAACTTACGAAGAGCTTTTGACATAAGACGTGCTTGAACACCGACATTTTGGTCAGACATTTCACCCTCTATTTCAGACTTTGGCGTAAGCGCCGCAACCGAGTCGATAACTATCAGGTCTATTGCGCCGCTGCGAGCGATAGTCTCAACTATGTCTAAAGCCTGTTCGCCGTAATCCGGTTGAGAAACAAGCAGATTGTCAACATCAACACCAAGATTTTTAGCATACCCGACATCAAGGGCATGTTCTGCATCAATAAATGCACAAATACCGCCGGCTTTTTGGCACTCTGCCGTTATTTGAAGTGCCAAAGTTGTCTTTCCTGAACTCTCAGGCCCATATATCTCGACAACTCTGCCCTGCGGTACTCCGCCGATGCCGAGTGCAAGGTCAAGTCCGATAGAACCGGTACTAATCGACTCAATCGGCATTATCTCTTTATCGCCTAGTCTCATAAGCGCGCCCTTGCCGAATGCCTTATCAATCTGCTTCATAGCTAAGTCTAATGATTTTTGTTTATTCGCGTCCATATTTGACTCTCTTATATTAAATTTAGACTTATTGTACGACAACTTTTGATTTTTATTTTAAAATATTGCAAATTGTCATATTTTTATACAGAAATTCTATATAAAATTAGTGGGATTTTATCCTTATTTGGTTAAAATTTAGTTTATATTTTTAAGTAGATAGGCGACTAATTTGAAAAAAACAGTTATTGCACACTCTCCGGACGCTGATGACGTATTTATGTATTATGCTATTAAGTTTGGCTGGGTAGATATGGATGGCGTAAAATTTGACAATATCGCCGAAGATATTCAAACTCTAAATGAAAAAGCACTTGAGGGAGTTTATGAGATAGTCGCCATAAGCTTTGCCCTCTACCCTCATATAAGAGATGATTATGCTCTGTTGAGCACCGCCGTTAGTTTTGGAGAGGGTTATGGACCTAAACTCATCAAAAAAAAAGGTGCTAAACTCAAACGCAATTTCAAAGTTGCTCTTAGCGGCAAACACACGACCAACGCTATGCTTTTTCGCATTGCCTACCCTGATGCCAGAGTGACATATATGAACTTTTTGGAGATTGAGCAGGCTGTTCTTGATGGAAAAGTTGATGCGGGCGTGCTTATTCATGAGAGCATTTTGACCTACAATGATGCGCTTGAAGTTGAGAGAGAGATGTGGGATATTTGGCAAGAACTCGCAGGAGATGAGCTTCCTCTCCCCCTGGGAGGCATGGCGATTAGCCGCTCTATACCTCTAAACAGAGCCATAGAGTACGAGCGCACCCTAACAAGAGCAGTGCAAGTAGCGCGCGATCACAAATATAAACTCTCACAAATGCTGCTTGAGAGGGATCTTGTACGCATAGATGCGCCTACTTTGGATAAATATCTTGAACTTTACGCAAATGACAACTCCATAACTCTGAGCGAAATACAGTATAAAGCTATAAACAAACTTTTTGAGATTGGTTACAAAAACGGTTTTTATGATTCTCCTCTAAAAGTTGAAGACTTTATGATACCAACCGAGTATCAAGAGATAAGAAATTCATAATGGAAGCAAAGCTCGTATCGCTGGGAATTGAAACATTTAAAATAGCGCTCATGCTTGCACTCCCCGGTCTTTTAACCGGTATGTTTATAGGTTTGGCGGTAAGTATATTTCAAGCTACTACACAGATTAATGAGATGACTCTTAGCTTTATTCCTAAAATTATCGGCGTAGTTATTGTTGTAATATTAACGATGCCTTGGATGTTAAATGCAATGACAGACTTCTCTTTAAACATTTTTAATATGATTCCAGCCTTTGTAGAGTAATGAAGAGCCAAACAATGGACTTCAGCAAATTCTCCTCCATTAAGATTGGCGGAAATTTAGATGTTTTTCTGCTTGAAGATTGCAACCAAGACCATGAAGATTTTTACATTATCGGCTCATGTAACAATATTTTAATGGGCACAAAACCTCCTCCTCTTTTAAAACTAAGCAAGAAGTATGACTATATAAAGATAGAGGAGAACACTCTTAAGATCGGCGCTGCAACGCCTTCGGGGAAAATAGCCTCTTTTTGCAAAAAATACGATATTGCAAATTTTGAGTTTCTCTCCCATCTGCCGGGAACTTTAGGCGGTTTGGTCTATATGAACGCAGGACTTAAAGAGTATGAGATATTTAATCATCTGCTCTTTATAACTACATGCAGCGGTGTTTTTCAAAAAAGAGAAATTGCGCATGGATACAGGTTTACAAATATTAAAACTCCTATTTTAGAAGCAACTTTTTTGCTAGAGTACGGGTATGACAAAGAGAAGCTCTTAATGTTTAAAGGTATGCGTGACAACCAACCCTCAACACCGAGTGCAGGAAGCTGTTTTAAAAATCCACAGAATGATTATGCAGGCAGACTAATTGAAGCAGTCGGACTTAAAGGCTATAGAGTGGGCGGGGTGGAGTTTAGCTCACAACATGCAAACTTTTTGGTAAATGTGGGAAATGGAACTTTTGATGATGCAATATTTTTGATACAAGAGGCTCAAAAACGAGTATATGATGCGTTTAAAATCTGGCTTGAGTGTGAAATTGCGGTTTTAGATACGAAATATATGGGTAAGAATTCACCGCTTCATAATCCCTACAAAAAGTAGGAATTAGATCGGTAAAACTCTGATTTTTTTAGAGAGTTTCTCTTTTAGAGTTGATTCGATTGCGTAAAGAGTTCCTGTTGCAGAACTTGCACATCCGTTACATGCACCTAAATATCTGATATATACGTCGATGTACTCATCACCGGGCTTTACGTCGATTACTTCCATGTCGCCGCCGTCCATGATTAAAAACTGACGAACACTCTCATCTATTTCAGCATCAATTGCTTTAATCTGCTGCACCAAAGTCATAGACTCAAAACTTCCTTTTGAGCCTGCATCCGCAGCCGCCTTCATCTTCTCTTCATCCATCTCACGACGTGTATCTCTTAAAATATCCACTAGATAGTACTCCCTTTTTTCATGTCCGCCAGGTTTTATACAGCTTTTACAAAAACCGCCGGCTTTTGTGTAATCCGTAATCTGCTCAATAGTTGTCAAGTCGTTTAGTCTAATAACCTCTTGAAGAGTTCTTAAACTAACGCGAGCACACTCACAAACGATTATCTCCTCTTCAAAAGTCTCTGAATCAACACCGAGATAAAGTCCTGCAGCTTTTTTAATAACATCGTAAGCCATAACTGAACAGTGCATCTTTTGAGGCGGAACAGCAGGAGTCTCTGGGTTGTCTCTTAGAGCAAACTCAACATCGATATTTGTTATCTTTACAGCCTCTTGAACGGTTTTACCAATACAAAGCTCCGTCATGATGTCTGAACTTGCAATTGCAGTTCCGCATCCAAAACTTTTAAACTTAGAGTTTACGATAACATCTGTTTTTGGGTCAACTTCCCAGTAAAGACGCACAGCATCCCCACAGCTCTCAGCTCCAAAATCAGCAACAATAAGTCTGTTGCCGTGTGCTGCAGCCTCCTCTTCCGTAATCTCGCCCTGATGTTGCGGGTTATTCATCAAGGTGGTTACTTTATTTGAGTAAGCATCCCATAAAGAAGCCCCCAATAAGTCATTTTTTGCCATTATATATCCTTATAATTTATTTCATAAATTCAAGGGAACCTTTTTCCCTGATTTGTCCGCAAAAGGAACTCGTCCCTTTTACTTCGCTAGCCGCTATGGCACTAAAGCTTGACACGTTCGTGTCAGAAATTTATACTTTCATTTAACAAAGAATTGCTATTGATTGCTTGGCAATCAATGGTGATGCAGCTCACACTCTTTTGATTCGCCACCGGGAGTCGGTCCTACTTTTGCGAATGAGCTTGAAATTGCACGAAGTCTGAAAACTGCTTTTTTAAAGTGCTCTATCGTGTAGTCAATCTCTGCGTCTGTAGTAAAACGGCTAAGGCTTAAACGAATGCCGGTATGAGCAAGTTCGCTATCTGCGCCGATTGCAAGCATAACTGTATTTGCCTGCAGATCTTCACTTGCACAAGCCGAACCTGTAGAAGCTCCGATTTGACCGTTGTTTAGATCCCAAAGCATACCTTCACCCTCGACACCTCTAATGGATATGAGTATAGTATTTGGTGTTCTGTTGTCTCTATCGCCTACAACAAAAGTATCACTTAACTCCAAAAGAGCATCTTCCAAGCGGTCTCTTTTTGCTCTTATTGAAGTTATCTTTTCCTCTATATTTGTAGTTGCAAGCTCAATTGCCTTACCCATCGCCACGATATATGGAACATTGAGTGTTCCTGAGCGTCTTCCACCCATATGCTCGCCGCCATGTAGAAGCGGAGAGAGCGGCTGTGAATCTTTAATATAGAGCGCGCCTACCCCTTTAGGGCCGTGAAATTTATGTGCGCTCATAGATAAAAAGTCAACATGTACATCTTGAAGGTCAACAGGAATTTTTCCAACTGCTTGAACTCCGTCTGTATGGAAAAGAACACCCTTCTCTTTACATATTTCGCCAATCTCTTTAATAGGAAAAATCATGCCCGTCTCGTTTGACGCCCACATGACAGAGACCAAAGCCGTCTTGTCAGTTATAAAACTCCTGACAACATGAGCTTCTACAACACCTTGATTATTTACGGGTAGATAAGTAACTTTTACGCCCTCCTCTTCAAGCGCTCTACATGCCGCCAAAACTGATGGATGTTCAACCTCTGTTGTAATAATATGGTTTTTATCGCCGTTTACTATATGGTCCAAATAAACAGATTTTAAAACCCAGTTATTTGATTCGGTTGCGCATGACGTAAAAATAATATCATCATTGTCACTTGCATTAAGCGCCATATAAACTTGATCCATCGCTTTTTTAAGTGCAGGATGTGAAGCAGTACCAAATTTATGTAGCGAGTTTGGATTACCGTAAATCTCACTAAAAAATGGTCCCATCGCCTCAACGACTAATGGATCAACCATTGTTGTGGCATTATTATCTAAATAAACTAGCATATTTAACCTTGTTTTATCGAGTTGTTTTTAATTAAGACATTTTTTGTCTTCTTTTACTTCTGTTATGGTATTAGTTTTGTTATTTGAATAAGCTTAAATGAAACTGTGCTTATATAATATTTAAGCTATAATTATACATTGAAACAAAATAGGAAAACCAATGTGTAATTTTAACAAACATAATGAAGAAACCAAAGCAATCATACACCTTTTGATGCAAAAGTGTGTAGAGAGTGTCGGAGGAGTCAATTTTCTTTTAGGACTCATCGAAGCCATAAAAGAGAAAAAACCAAACGCTTTAATCAGCAGCAGTTGCAAAGTTGACTCAAAAGAGCTCAATATAAAATGGAATAAAATAGTTTTTAAAGATAAATTTGATGTTTTAGAAGAGGCTATTCGCTCACATAGAAGCTCAGAAAATCCAGATTTTAATCTTCTTCAAAGCGATAGTCAAAAAAAGAAAAAAAAGATTTTAAACATGGTCAAAACTTTAGCGCCGATAGAGTTTAGCGTAAGGGTTAAAAACTCTGAAGATTTTGAGGGGTTTGGCTTTAAAATATTTGAAACAATTGAGGAGGATTGCGTAAAAATCAACCCTATTTTTGTAGCATTATTTTTCTGTTCAACCGAATATATGAAAAAGGTTCTAAGATACGAGATTTCCGATTTGGATGTTAGGAAAGATTTATAATCTTATACTCTGATGGCTCCATGCCATCAACACTAAACTCTCCAAAACGTAGTCTGTGAAGTGCGACTACCCTATTTCCTACTGCACCAAACATTCTCTTTACCTGATGGTATCTTCCCTCGCAAATCTCCAACCTTACCAAAGTTGGCTCTGTTATCTCCATTTTGGCACTAAGAAGCGGTTTTTTCTCTCCCCTTAGCATAAGAGACCCGCTTGCAAAAATCTCTGCCTCATCCCCTCTCAAAGGTTCTGCAAGAGTAGCTTCATACACTTTAACCACATCGCTTTTTGGACTGGTTAATTTATGATTCAACTCCCCGTCATCCGTTAAGAGAATTGCACCCGTAGTGTCTGCGTCCAATCTTCCGATGGTAGAAATCTTTGGATTTCTTCTTTGCCAGCGCTGTGGAAGCAGAGAGTAGATAAGTACTCCAGCGTCATCATGAGAGCAGATTACTCCGCTTGACTTATTCATCAAAATAACCAATCTCTCATCATCAAGTCTCTCACCCTCAACCGTAATGTCGCTGTGGTAAGCTTTTTGTCTTACATCAAAAACCCTGACGCCCTCTATGCATACTAGGTTTTTGCTCAAAAACTTTTTTGCTTCACTTCTTGTGCAGTACCCTAGACTTGAGAGGTGAGCGTCCACTCTTTTATAGCTGTTTTGCATATTTATCACTTTTTTTGCAATCCTACCATTTTGTGGGTTAAAAAGAAAATGGGTATAATTGCAAAAAAATAGCAGATACAAATAAAGTGAAGGAATTATACGTCATGGGACAAACTATAACCGAAAAAATATTCTCTGAGCATG
>NZ_JACUTS010000166.1 GCF_014859695.1 Sulfurimonas sp.
GAGGTGGCCGGATGCTCTGCGCGTTTGGTGGCCGGTTTGAACGCTATGCGCAAGTTGCAGTGATAGTTTCGATACAAAACTCTTGTGCCTATTGTGTAGACGCTCACATGATGATGCTTGATTCAATGGGAATTGATGCGGGTAATATTGAAAATAATCTTGATGCGTTAGGGCTAAATGAAAAAGAGAAACTTTTATTTAATCTGGCAAGGGAAATAAATAAAAATAGCACTAAAGTTGAGGATAAATTGTTTGAAACATTGAGATTAAATAATGTTGATATTGAAGAAATATTAGAAATCATAGGTGTTGTTGAATTGTTCGTCGGTTATAACCTGTTCTTAAACGCAATGGATATTCCTGGAGGAAATCTGTAGACTTTTTTAAGCAATCCTATAAAGAATAACTTAAACCAGAGGTAAAAAATAAAAAAGGCAATAGTTTCTTAACAGTGAAATTTCAAATAACATTTCAAATTATTTCTATTTGTTATCGTTATCGTTATCACCTGACCCCTTTATTCTTGACCCCTTTATTTGGAGCTGAGTACTCCTAAAGAAGCTTGCAACTGAGGAAAAAGTGAGTTTTCAAGATTTGTAATTTTAAGCCACATTTCTGATAAGGATGGTATAATTTTTGTTACTGAGTTTCTCTTGTTTTTGGTATGCTATTTGTAAAAAAAATTTACTTAAAATATCAGAAAACTCAGCTTTAATGAGCCTTTTTTAAACTTTCAAAAAACTTAAATTAAGAAGTGATTTTGGGAATTTGAAAGTGGCTCTGTAGTGTAAATGTTAGGCTATTTGTATTATATGAGGTGAATTTATGAAAAAAATATCATTAAGAGGCAGAGCATACCCGGGTGATTTAAATCATTCAGGCACTGTTTTTGGTGGCTGGATTATGGCAAAGATGGATAAAGCAGCTTCTATAGCAGTAGAAGACATTGTAGATTCGGGTGCGGTTACCGTGTCGGTAACAGATTTGCATTTTTTAAAGCCCATAAGAAACGGTGATATAGTAACGATTTACACAGAAATTATTAAAATAGGTAATACATCTATACAAATAAATGTCAATGTAATGGTTCGTTGTAAAAAATCACATGAAGAATATAATGTGACTGAAGCGATATTTACTTTTGTAACAGTTGATGAAGATGGAAAGTCTATTAATGTTGCTGATGTTATTCGTGATGATGTTGACGATGATGTAAGAGATTTGTTATAAAAACCCTACTGAGTACTTCTTTAAATTAGCGGGGGGCAGGTGATAACGATAATAAAGTAGAAATAATTTGAAATGTTATTGTTATCACCTGACCCCTTTATTTGCCTTTATTTCGGACCTTTTACTTTTATGGCGGCTTCGCCTTTTAGTTCAAACCCCTCTATCTGCTCCATTGCTATATTTACCTTGCATCTCTTTTGAATGATACCAAAATGCGCTCTATCCTCGTGAGATATAAACGAGATAGCCGTTCCTGACCTGCCGGCTCTTGCTGTACGTCCAATGCGGTGGATATAGTCGGTAGGCGAGCGAGGAAGGTCAAAGTTTATAACACATGAGACATTGTCTATATCTAATCCTCTAGCGGCTATATCGGTTGCAAAGAGTATGCGTATCTTTTTGGCTTTAAACTCATCTAGCGTAAGAGTGCGCTCATCTTGAAGCAGATCTCCGTGAAACGACTCCGCCTTGTAGCCGTACTTTTTAAACTTAGCCGCAATGTTGTCCGTAGCTCTTTTGTTTGCCATAAACACAAGAACTTGCTCTAGTTTTTCATTGTCAAGCA
>NZ_JACUTS010000167.1 GCF_014859695.1 Sulfurimonas sp.
TAAGCAATCGGTACAACTATTTAATCCAAAAGGAGATTAATGAACTTACACCTAAAACAGCTAATTGACCTATCGCAAATTGACAAAGAGATAGATGCCTTTGAACCACAGATAGAAGAAGCAAACTCCAAGCTTGAGGCAGCACAAGCAAAAAAACAAAGTATAGATTCCGATATTGAAAATCTAACAAAAGAGATTAAAGACGAGGAAATTAAGAAGAAGAAGAATGAACTTCATCTGCAAGAACTTTCTCAAAAACTAGAAGACAACTCTAGAAAAAGCAATGAAGTTAAAACTGAACGTGAGATGAAATCACTTCAACTTGAAGAAGAGATTGCAAAAGAGCAGATAAATTTTGCAAATGAAGAGATTGAAAGACTTGAGAGGGTTGTCGCTTTAAAAACAGAACAGATGGAAGCTGCAAAAGAGTCTCTAAAAGAGCTTGATGCTAACTTGGCGTCTATTAAAAGTGAGGTTGATGCAAAATTAGATGTAATCAATAAATCTCGTCAAGAAGTGTTTGTGAAAAAAGAGAAATTAATCTCTGAGATGAATCAAAAAGGTCTTGCGTTTTATCAAAAAATTCGCAGATGGGCTAAAAATACAACTGTAGTTCCTGTTGAAGAACAAGCTTGCATGGGTTGTCACATGGTTATAAACGATAAGATTTATGCGGATGTTATCAAAGCTGAGGAGATTACAACTTGTCCACATTGCGGGCGTATTCTCTACATGGAAGCTCACGAAGAATAGGCTTGAAGCCGTTTACCTTTCTCTACTTTATCTTAAGCGTAGTGCTCTATTTGGCAGCACTGCCGCTTTTGATTTATCTCTCATTTAAGCATAAATACACAGAGTCAATTCCGGCTCGTTTTTTTCTTTTTAAAAATTCAAGATTTAAAAGTAGCGACGGGGTTTGGTTCCATGCATGCTCTTTGGGCGAAGCAAGAGCACTGAAACCTATCTTAGATCTTCTAAAAGATCAGGATATAAAGATAACAACGATAACGCATACAGGACAGGCGCAGGTCAGAAGGTATGATGCAGAGGTAAGATACTTGCCCTATGAGATGTTTTTGCCGTTTTGGGCAAAGAAGCAGAGAGTGCTTGTAGTTTTAGAGGCAGAATTTTGGTTTATGCTTTTTAGTGTCTTAAGAGCAAAAGGGACAAGGATAATACTTCTAAATGCGCGCATATCGGAAAAGAGTGCTAAAAAGTATCTTCAATTTGCTTGGTTTTACAAAAAAATGTTCTCAAGCGTAGAGATGATTTACGCGCAGAGCCAAGCTGACAAAAACCGTTTTCTAGCATTGGGCGCGAAAAATATTGAGGTTATCGGAAATATTAAATTAGCAGCTGAGATAAAAAAAACCAAAGAGTATAAAAAACCTAAAGGTGAGCTGATAGTCGCGGGAAGCACCCATGAGGGCGAAGAAGAGAGTATCTTAAAATCATTTATAGAGTATAAAAAACAGAGTGACGCAAAACTCGCCGTAGTTCCAAGACATCCTGAGAGATTTGAAGCAGTTTATGAACTTATGAAGAGATATGCCCACAAAAACTCTTTGACTCTAAGCCGATTTTCGCAAGATAGTGAGTTTGGCTCAGATTTGATCTTAGTTGATGCAATGGGTGAGCTAAATAATATCTATGCAATCAGCGATATTGCAATTTTAGGCGGTGCATTTAGGGATGATGTAGGCGGGCACAATCCGCTTGAACCAGCTTATTTTGGATGTAAAATCATTACCGGAAAACACTTTTTTCATCAAAGAGAGCTTTTTAAGTATGTT
>NZ_JACUTS010000168.1 GCF_014859695.1 Sulfurimonas sp.
TTTTCTAAGCTACCTATCCGGCAGTTCACAGCAAAACCAATATCTAAAAGACAGCACTATAGCGAGTATTTGAGGTATTTTCACTTAAAATACCATTATTTTTTATGGTTTTATTGAAGCCCGTATTTTTGGGCTTCTTTGAGTGTAGAAAAAAATTAGGGTTTTTTACATGAAGAGAGTATTTCGTCTTAAAAATATGGAACAGTTGAAGTTTTACTTAAACCATAAGCACTAAACAAACCCTTTTCTTGTTCGTCACTAATATTTTTTTCTATAAATAACTTCATTTGTTGATTTGATGAGTTACTTTTCATCATGACAAATGGCAATTTCGTTTCTTTCGCACTTACATCATCATAGATGGATAGTGCTTCTTCTAGCGTTTTGTTGTGTCGTTTAGCATATCTTCTGGCAAGTCGTTCAGGATTTGATTTAAACTGTTTTCTGCTAAAAGTTACATAACCTTTTATGTTGGTTGGAACTTGTTTTATGTCGCTTATTATTACATAATCAGAAAACTTTTTTAATTGTTCTTCTATGTTTAAAATCTCCAACTCCTCTTTTGTAGGGGCAAACACGCGAAGCATATCTCCTAGGGGAAACAGTTCCATGTAATGAGGAAATGCAAAACCAATACTACACATGCCTTCACTATCTTTATGCTCAACTAATGCTAAGTGCATTTGTGCATAAATCTTTTGCCAAATAAACCCGAGTGATATTTCGGTATCACCCTGTAGTTTTATATCTATATAATAGTTCATTCTCACTCCTTTGAACTCTCACCAAAGACACCGCCACGCACTAGAACAGCCATGACATAATGCTCTTCATCTTTACTATCAAGTTTTGTGCCTGTAGCAAATTTATCAAACAAAGTAAAAAAGTCCTCCTTTTCTTTAGGTGTTCTAAAGGCACGACCTAGATTGGTTACAGCACCATAAGGTTCTATGGCTATAGGTCTATTTTCTGTAGCATACTCACTGTACCAAGTGTCAATGCTTCTAAGTGCATTGCCTAGCTTTTGAGAGTGCATTGAGGCCACGGCATCTACTGCATAAAGTACCTTACTTTTTTTACCTTGAGCCTTATCCGGGTTCTTATCTAGCACCAACTCTTCACTCGGATAAACCTCTTGTGCTTTACCCACTTGTGCATAACATGTAATGTCTAACATTAAGAAATCATCTTCACTACTCAATGTCTCTGCTATGCGTTCTCCCAATGAGAGAACATCTTTGTTCGTGCTTTTCATGGAACGAATGTTGAACTCTTTTGCATTAAATACCCACACATCTTTGCTCTTTAAGTCTTTAACATGTACCTCAATCTGCTCTGCTCCGACTCTATTGCGCCATAAAAATCGTGCGTTAGCTAAATTAAGTGCGTATCTACGACCAAGTTCACTAAACTTTTCTTGCTCAATATATGTAGTCGCTGCTTGTTTATAACTCTCTAAAAAAGTTGCATTATTACAAGCTGAGGGTTCTTTGATACCACCTAATATTTTAAGTGTAAAGTGAAGTTTGAGTGTATCTTGCTCCTCTCCCAATGCGCAGCTATCTACTCTTTGCAAATTTGCTTTTTCTACTTCGGTGTTAAGTTTTAAAGGATCGTTTTTTATTGCATCTTTTAAACGGTTGCTTATCGTTCCTCTCACTGATTTTTCTACCAATTTTAGAGGGGTAGATTTATCTTTATTCTCCCAAGTTGTTCCATACATGTAACCATCAGATGGTACCAATTTTTTCTC
>NZ_JACUTS010000062.1 GCF_014859695.1 Sulfurimonas sp.
ACATGCGTAAAAGTTCATTTTTATCTGCTGCTTTATTTTTTTTATGTATTATACTGAAAACAGTTAAGGAAAAATAGATGTCATATGCACAGCAACTAGAAGAGTTAATAACAAAAAACGTTATTCCGGATATTGACGATAGATTGGATGAAATTTTTGAGGAGATTTCCGAGAGTAAAGAAGCCGGTAAGGATTTAAAAGAGGAGATAGAGGAGCTTCGCGAATTTAAAGCGGACTTACAGGATGTTCTAGAAGATTTAAAAAGCGGAGACATGGAAGAAGATGAGTGTAAAGAGCTTATAGATGATATTTTAGAGGCTCAAAAAGAGTCTCAAGATGATGATTTTGGATTTGAAGAGGATTGATTCTCCGTGGTTTTGCATGTCGATTTGACATGTAAAACCAGTTTGAAAATCTAAAATAATCACTTACTTTCTTCATTACCCAGCACAAACCAATTTTTCTCCTTAGTTTTTACTACCTCTTTTTTACCAGTTGTATCAATCAGTTGTTTAATGATAGCGGCATTTTTAATCATTTTGTTCACCGCTCTAACCTGTTTTGAAGTTTGTGGCTTATCTACAGGTGTTATGGGAATCCAGTTCTCATCTGCAGATGCAGTGCTTGCTAGAGAGAGTGATAGCAAAAATGGCACTAACAGTTTCATAAAACCCTTTTTTAGTGAAATGATACAGTAATGATTTTAAACTCGAAGCATCTTCTTTTTTAACTTCAATTTTCAATCCTTCACTTAAGCAACATTTTGCAAGATATTTGACAATTAACACACATTATGTGATTTAATTTGAATATACAGTATTAAACGAACACTCAAACTTTAAGAATTTTATAGAATTTTTCTCTTTTTTGTTCAGAATATGACAAATTGTCATATTCTTTGTTAAATAACTAACAAACAGAATGTAAGTTATTTATGTGAACTAAGGTTGTTTTGCATATAATGTAGTTGAACAAATAGTTAAGAGTACAAGAAGTAAAAATGAAAAACCAAAAAATATGCACATACTGTAAAGAAGAGAAAAAATTCACAAAAGAACATTTATGGCCTAATTCTTTACATAAAAGACTTTATGCTGCTAATGAACAAAATGAAAATTATTTTTGGTTATCTAGATTGCAGCGGACTATTCCCAATGAGCCAACAATAAAAGATGTATGTGCTCACTGTAATAATATAACTTTATCTATTCTAGATTCGTATATTTGTAATTTGTTTGATAGAGACTTTATTAACATTATTAAATTCAATGAGAAAATTTCCTTTGAATATGACTATCATTTATTAAAACGCTGGTTATTGAAAATGAGCTACAACTCTGCAAGAATTCATAGTGCTCATGATGAAAAAGCACTAGAGGAGATGTTACCCTACATTTTAGGGAAAAATGATAAATTAGGGCGTTCTGTTCAACTTTTTGCTCTACTTACTTATCCAGAGGAAGTCAAAAAAAAAGAAATTGATAAAACCGTAACTTCAGACGAAACAATAATACTTGAGCCAACAATCCATAGAGTAGGACATATTTTTTTTAGAGTTCCAAATCTAGGTCAAAAAATACTTCGTATAGTACATCTGCGTTCTTTTTCATTTTTATTGGCATTTTGGCCACCAGCAGGAGGAAAAGCAGAACAAAATGATTTTGAATCGATCATTACAAGTAAAATGAATGGATTGAAATTACTACGTGCTAATGAAAAAATCATTACATTGGAATGTGTTGGAATGGGTGCTTATAGGTCTTTGAAAGATTCAAGAAGTCAATTTGAAATTACACCCCAGGGGTAACATCTCCACTTTTCACACACAAACTATAATCCTAAACTAAAACATTTCAAAATGTCATATTTTTTGAAAAATCATTTTATTCATGTAATAATATGTATATTAAACATCAGTAGTAACACAACTACTGACTATTAAAGGGTCTAAAATGCCAACACGACCACGCATAGATTTAGCAGGTTTCCACCATGTTATCAACAGAGGTGTAAACCGTTGTGATGTATTTAATCATGCTAGTGATAAAGATATGTTTTTACAAATCATTAATAAAACAGCGACCATACACAAAGTTTATCTTCATGACTATTGTTTGATGAACAACCACTACCACCTTCTTATAGAAACACAAAAAGAAAACTTATCTACATTTATGCGCATAGTAAGCGCAAACTATTCGCAATACTTCAACAAAAAATATAAACGTAGCGGACACCTGTGGCAAGACAGGTATAAATCTAAATACATAACATCAGATGAGTACATTTACACACTTATACGCTACATAGAAAACAATCCAATAGAAGCAGGTATTACGGACAGCATAAAGAACTATCCTTACACCTTGGCATCTCAAATATTGAATGCAAAAAGTGTACATCCGTGTGCAAGAGAGTCTATGTTGTTAATAGATTTTGATATACAAACTTTGTGTGAGCTTTTAGAAACACCACTTAGTGAAAATGAGCTAGATTATCTTAAGGAAAAAGATAAACAAAAAATTCAAAAAACAGACGATGGCATAAAGATAAAGAAATCAAAAGCATTTGTAGAACATTTCAGTGATATACAAAATAGGCATGATAGAAATTTTGCTATAATAAATGCACATTTAGACGGATATTCTCAGGTAGAAATCGCCAATCATTTAAACTTGTCTAAATCACTTGTGTCTAAAGTTGTAAAAAATGGAGATGTTGCCCCTGGGGTGTAATGAGGGGTGTAATGACAAGTCCTCGTCTGTTGTCTTTTAATGTTCTTAGCTCTTCGCATAGGTTAAATTCTTTCATACTCTCTATAAAGCATTTTTTATTCCTTTGTATGAATCAGCCGTGCAACTATAGGAGTATAGTATAGTGATTTAAATTGATTTATACTATATTTACAGTAAATTTAATTTTTGGAGGTTCTTATATGAAGAGAATAATTTTAGGACTCAGTGTACTTTTAATATTGGTACAAAACGGGCTTGCTAAAAGTGATGCTGAATGGGACAAGCTAATAGCTAATACATCAGATGAATATTGGAAACAGTCACACAAATGTGATAAAGAAGCGCTAAATCATATGAGAACAGGAAACGTGAATGAATGCTTAAAATCAATAGAATTACAAAAGAAAAATCCAAATGGTAAGCTTAATATAGCAATAACTTATGGAAATACAGGTCTTTTATATGATGAAAGTGTAGGTGATAAGCTAAAAGCATATATGTATTATATGAAAGCAGCTAAATTAGGTAATACTGGTGCTCAAAAAAATTTAAGTCTTATGTGTAAACAAGACCCTTGGGCATGTAAATAATAATGAAAGATATTATTTATGAAAATATCATAAAAATAATAACCATTATACCCATCAGCATAATATTTATATTTTTTAATGGGTATGACAATTTTAAACTTGAGACAATCTCAAAACTTAATTATCTTTTATTTGCAGGATTTGCCATAATTTCTTCCTTTATTTTAAGCATATTGTTTAAAAAATTATTTAAGTTTAAATTCTTTATAACAGCAATAACAACTGTCGTAAATACAACTATTGTAGCAATATCATCTGTAATTGGTTTTGCTATATATTTATTTTTTATATCAGACAATACAAATTCAACAAAAACGTTAATTTTATTTGCTTCGTTGCTTGCAGTACTTATATTTGCCATTAGTGCATTACTATATATAAAAAATAAAGAGACCAGCATTAAAGCATAACACATGCGAGGAGACCAGTAATTTACCCTAGCGGGAAAATTATTGCTCATGACAGTTGCTATCTACTCACTAAAACTCTAGTCAATAATTCCTTCCTTGTGTAACACAAAGTACTTAAATTAGTTTTCTATGTTCCAAAAAGTGTTCAAAAAGTTAAAACTGCAAAGTTCCATAAATCTTAAGTGGTTATGGAACAAAAAGTGACCTTTCAAATCAGACATAGCCCTATTTAAGGGCCCTTTCTCTTGCTTTGTCTTTTTTGCTTTTGCCCTTGCCTTTAATCGGCTGTGGACCTTTTACTTTTAGGACAGCTTCGCCTTTGAGCGCAAAGCCCTCTATCTGCTCCATTGTTATATTTACTTTGCATCTCTTTTGAATGATATTAAAATGCGCTTTATCCTCATGAGATATAAATGAGATTGCCATTCCTAACTTGCCGGCTCTTGCTGTACGTCCGATGCGGTGGATATAGTCGGTCGGCGAGCGAGGAAGGTCAAAGTTTATAACATATGAGACATTCTCAATATCGAGTCCTCTAGCGGCTATATCGGTTGCAAAGAGTATGCGTACCTTTTTGGCTTTAAACTCATCTAACGTAAGTGTGCGCTCATCTTGAAGCAAATCCCCGTGAAACGACTCCGCCTTGTAGCCGTACTTTTTAAACTTAGCCGCTATGTTGTCCGTGGCTCTTTTGTTTGCCATAAACACAAGAACTTGCTCTAGTTTTTCATTGTCAAGCAGATGTCTTAGAAGCGGGCCGCGATTTTCACGATTTACTTCTATGGCGCGCTGCACCACACTCTCTACAGTAGGCACATCTTGCTCAATATTTACTCTGAGGGGATTTTGTGTAATCTTTGAGGCAATATCTAAGATTTTTTGAGGGTAGGTTGCAGAGAAGAGAAGGTTTTGGCGCTTTTGCGGAATCGCTTCAAGTATGGCATCAAGCTCCTGCGAAAAACCAAGGTTTAGCATCTTGTCTGCTTCATCAAGAACGAAAAATTCAAGATGAGAGAGGTTTGTCTGCTTTTTTGTAAGCACGTCAAGAAGTCGTCCTGAGGTCGCTACCAAGATATCGCATCCCTGCTGAATAGCATAGATTTGATTACCTATGCTCTCTCCGCCGATAATAGAGACAACCTTTGGTTTTCTCTTTAAATCTGCGCCAAAAGTGTTAAAAGCATCAGCAACTTGAAGCGTAAGTTCACGAGTAGGGGTTATAACAAGTGCTTTTATCTTAGGCTTTCCTTCGCCGACACTCTTAGCCCAGAGTTCAAGTATCGGCAGTACAAAAGCGGCACTTTTACCGCTTCCGGTCTGCGCCATCGCCATAATATCATGATGTTTCAGCGCAAGAGGAATAACCTTTTCTTGAATAGGAGTAGGCGTTATAAAGCCGCTTTTTTTAAGCGCGCTTTGGATTTGCGGTGAGAGACCCAGTTTGGAAAATGGCATTTGGCTTCCTATAGTTAATTGAGTGTATTTTATGAAAGTTACGCTTCAGAGGAGGTTTATTTATAGCTAGTTTTAACTACATTTATATATAATTTCAAATACAAAATAGATAGGATAAATATGAGAATAATATTACTTGGAGCTCCGGGCGCCGGAAAAGGGACTCAGGCAGGATTTTTAACGAAAAGATATAACATTCCTCAAATCTCTACGGGAGATATGCTCCGTGGAGCTATTAAAGCAGGCACAGAGTTGGGTAAAATGGCTAAAGCGGCTATGGATGCCGGTCAACTGGTAACTGATGAGATAATTATCGGTCTTGTAAAAGATAGAATCCAAGAAGATGATTGTAAAAACGGTTTTTTATTGGACGGTTTTCCTCGTACCATTGCTCAAGCAGACGCTCTTAAGAGTGCAGGTGTAGATATTGATGCTGTCATTGAGATAGATGTTCCAGATACAGAGATAGTGAAGCGTATGTCAGGTCGTCGTGCACACTTGGCAAGCGGGCGAACTTACCATTTAGTTTACAATCCGCCAAAAGTAGGTGGCAAAGATGATGTTACTGGTGAAGACCTTGTTCAAAGAGATGACGATAAAGAATCGGTTGTGCTTGATAGACTAAAAGTTTATCACGAACAGACAAAACCTCTTATCGGTTACTATAAAGAGCAAGCAGACAAGATAGCTTCTTTGACGTACATTACTGTTGATGGAACTGCCGATATATCTGAAGTTGAAGCGGCTATCGTTTCAAAACTCGGTTAATTGAACCCGTTGTTGGGTTCAATTAAATTTTAGAGTTTATAAAATCCTGCATCTCAGAAACTATTGTCTCAATAGTTCCTTCGCCGGATATTACATGTAAAAGATTTTTAGCCTTGTAAAACGCTTCTATATCTGCCAAAGGCTCTGTGTAAACCTTCATACGGTTATCAAAAACTTCATTATTGTCATCAGCACCACGAGCACGACCAAGAACTCTATCTCTAGCAGTCTCTTCGCTTACATGTACTTCTATAACGCTTATAAGTTCTAAGGATGAGTCTGCATGTAGGTATTCATCCAAAGCATTCAGCTGCTCCATGCTTCTTGGATAACCATCGATAATGATGATGTCGGTTGGAGCATTTTTTATAGCGTTTATGATAGTCTCTATGGCTATTTTTATAGGAACAATTAAGCCTTTTGAGATGTAGTTGTCTATTTCAGAGCCAAGTTTACTGCCGCTTGCAACTTCTGCGCGGAGCATATCGCCGGTGGAGTAGTGTGTTATTTTGTCATTTTGTTTGGCGATTAACTCTGCATCGGTAGTTTTACCGGAGCCGGGTGCTCCGATGATTAAAAATAGCTTTTTCATAATATGGTTATTTTACTTGTTCGCGTAGTCTAATATGAAGGTCGCGAAGCTGAGTGTTATCAACAGTACTAGGTGCTTTTGTTAAAATACAAGAAGCTTTTTGCGTTTTAGGAAATGCAATAACATCGCGTATGCTTGATTTTTTGGTAATTAGCATCATAAGTCTGTCAAATCCTATTGCAAAACCGCCATGTGGAGGAGCGCCGAATTTAAGAGCATCGAGCAAGAAACCAAATTTCTCTTTTGCTTCTTCCTCATCAATACCAAGTAGTTTGAAAACCTCTTCTTGAACTTCAGGCTTGTGGATACGAATACTTCCCCCGCCTAGTTCTGTACCGTTTAAAACGATGTCGTATGCGATAGATTCTATCTCTTCTACATCATCTTTATCGGTATCTTTTGGCTGTGTAAATGGATGGTGAAGTGCTTTTACTCGTCCATCTTCAATCTCAAACATAGGAAAATCAACAACCCATACAAATTCAAAAGCATCTTTATCTACAAGATTCATCTTCTCATGTTCGGCAATAAAGATTCTAAGACGACCCATGTAGTCCCATACGGTTTTTTTATCGCCTGCGCCGAAGAAAACGACATCACCCAGCTCCATACCGAGTCTCTCGACTAAAAGCGCAATATCATCTTCACTAAAAAACTTAATGAGAGGACCTTTAAGACCATCTTCTTTCATCTGGAAGTAGCCAAGACCTTGTGCGCCGAACTGGCGTACATAATCCTCAAAACTTTTCATCTCTCTCTTTGAGAAAACTAAGTCTGCACCGGGAACTTTTAGAGCCTTGATGCGGTTTGTATGCGGTTTTTTTGCAATATTTGTAAAAATCTCATTGTCGCATCTCTCAAATATATCAATAACGTCAACCATCTTAAGGTCATATCTCAAATCAGGCTTATCAGAACCGTACCACTCCATAGCGTTCATATGTGAAATACGGTTAAACGGAGCTTTGACATTGATGCCGCAAGCGCCAAACATAGCTTCAAGAAGATCCTCAGCTACTTTTATAACATCCTCTTGGTCGCAGAAGCTCATCTCGACATCTATTTGAGTAAATTCAGGCTGACGATCGGCTCTTAAATCTTCATCACGAAAACATTTTGCTATCTGGAAATATCTGTCAAATCCGCCGACCATCAAAAGTTGTTTGAAAAGCTGCGGAGATTGTGGAAGTGCATAGAACTCACCACTGTGAACGCGAGATGGAACGAGATAATCTCTAGCGCCCTCTGGGGTTGATTTTGTTAAAATAGGAGTTTCAACCTCTAAAAAGCCGTTTGCGTCAAGTATATTTCTTGCCGCGATTGCCGCTTTTGAGCGAAGGCGAAACGTTTCATACATTGCAGGGTCTCTTAGCTCCAAGTAGCGGTATTTAAGTCTTATCTCTTCGCCGACATTTTGATCGCCGATAGCAAAAGGAATAGGAGCTGATTTGTTCTCAATAATAAGCTCTTTTACTATAACTTCAATAGCGCCTGTTTTAAGACGAGGATTTACAAGACCCTCTCCGCGATGACGAACTGTTCCCTTAGCTATGAGAACATACTCATCACGAACGCCGTCTGCTGCTTTGTGAGCGCTAACATTCTCTTCAGGGTCGCATGTAAGCTGAATAAGACCGCTTTTATCTCTTAAATCAATAAAAATAATCCCGCCATGATCACGGTAACTGTTTGCCCAACCTGTTAGAACAACGTCTTGCCCGACGTTTGCTTCACTTAAATCTGTACAATAATGACTTCTCATAAACATAGAGTCCTGGTAAATAATTTTCGCGATTATATCTAAATTTGGCTTATCGCATAATTAGAGAGATTTTTTATTTTAACGCTAAAGAGTGTATAATCAAGGAAAGAATTTTAATAAAGAGATATTTTGAAAAGCAAAGAGATTAAAAAAATCGGTGTAGTTTTAAGACCCCTAACCCCGGAACTAAAAGATGGCTACCTAAAGGTGGAGAAGATTTTTAAAAGCCACAACATAGATGTTTTACTTGAGAGCAAAAGTGCCAAAATGATTGGCATGAGCGGTGAGAGTTTTAAAAACATCTGCATGGAGTGCGACTTTATAGTGAGTTTTGGTGGCGACGGTACACTTATATCTACGGTGAGAAAATCATTTGATTTTGACATCCCGATACTCGGTGTTCATGCAGGAAACCTTGGTTTTTTGGCAGATCTCTCACTTGATGAACTTGACGCATTTGTTGAAAAAATTATCCAAAACAGATACAAAGTAGATGAGAGAGCAGTTCTAGAAGCAACGGTTATAAAAAACACAAAAGAGGTCAAGTACTACGCTTTTAACGACATCGTACTTACCCGTACGCGTGTTTCAAACATGATACACATAGAGACACTTGTGGATTCTCAAGCCTTTAACACTTACTATGGTGATGGGGTAATCGTCTCAACCCCAACCGGTTCAACGGCGTACAACCTCTCTGCCGGCGGTCCTGTGCTTTTTCCTATGTCAAATGTGTTTGCCCTCACACCCATCTGCCCTCACTCACTGACGCAAAGACCGCTTGTGCTTCCGGGGAAATATGCCATAGAGATGAAGACATCAGAAGAGAGAGCGCTTATTATCATAGATGGACAAGATGTGCATGAACTAGAACTCGGCGAGAGCGTGCATATAAAACTAGCAACAAAGACCGTAAAGTTGATACACAGAGAAGAATATAACTACTTTGAGGTGTTAAAAGAGAAACTAAGATGGGGCGAATAGCCAAAAGGAGTCTAAATGTTTAAATATATACTTCCACTTCTGCTGATTCTGTTTGCGGGATGCTCGGCTAAAAAAGCAGATATTGATTTTGATCCATCTTTTAATATTGCCGCGCTGTCGACATTTGCAGTAGTTTATACCAAAGCCGAGGATTCAGGTGCGCTAAACGATGAGCGCATAGTTGAAGCAATCACCAATGAGATGCAGGCAAAAGGGTATGTCAGCACACCGGAACATGAGGCAGATTTTCATATAATATTTCAGAGCATTATAAGAGAGGACGTTCCATCAAACGTCGGTTTAGGCTTTGGTCTTGGCACGTTTTCAAGCGGGCTTGGTCTCTCGCTAGGAACCGCAAGAGGCTTTTCAAACGACAAAGGAACTCTGTTTATAAATATGCTAGACCCTGCAACGCAAAAGATATTTTGGTATGCAAAGCTAACTAAAAACATCGAGAGTTTTGAAACGCCGCAGGAGCGTGCCGAGTACTTCAATGAAACGGTCTCTGCGATGCTTAAAGAGTTTCCTCAAAAGTAGCTGCATCTATAAAATAAAATTGGCGAGCTTAGATTTTAACTGATGTTACGCACTTTTATGAAAAGCGCATAACATACCTTAAAATTCTCGAAAAACAAAGTTTTTTGTAGCTTTTAGGTATGCTAACCAATGGCATACTCCATGGCAAGGGGGTTGTAGGGACATCTGTCCCTGCCACTAAAACGGACGAGTTCGTTTTAGTGCATAACATTAAATTTTAACAATAAAGAAGTATAATTTGAAATATTTTAAAAGGTGCATATGAATGATAGAGCGATTC
>NZ_JACUTS010000063.1 GCF_014859695.1 Sulfurimonas sp.
GATTTTTAAATCCTAAACTTTAGGTCTCTTTGTTTGTGGAGGGGAATTATAGGGAGTGGTAGCTTAGCGGCTTCTTAAATCGTAAAAAGATTTAAGAAGATTTTTATACATTACCATATGACATAAAATTTCCACCTATTTATCGCTATTTATTTCTATATATGCAGGTTTTGAAAAATTAGGAACATCATCATATGAAAAAACAGCATAATATTTATGTACATCTTTATCGCCAAAATTATCATATGTATAACTATCTACTCCTCCATAAAGTTTCTGCCCATCGTATGGTGAACAAGGCACTCTAAATGGGTTCTTTACAACGATGGCACCTCTGTAGCCGTCATCTTTGGGCAAATCCCACTCAATCTTTATCATATCGTTTTCTATCGACTTTCTAAGATTGGAGACCATTGGCGGTGGATTTCTTCTCTTTTTTATATAATTGACAATAAGAGAAGGTCTTTTTTCTCTTATTGCATCCATGCAACTTATATATTGGGATTTAGAAAGCAGCTTTTGCGCAGACGCAGATATGATAAAGACCGCTTTTGAATTTTCTCTGTTTTTTATAGAGTTCTCTACCATCTCATTTATAGAGTGTGTGTCAAAAACAAATCTTTGAGTAGGTGTTTTTTTAATATCAGAGATACTAAAATCATAACCGATTCTCTCAATTATTTTTCTTTCTCTTATTTTTTCATAATTTCTCTCTTCACAATCTAAAACCATCTCTGTATGAAAACGCAAATTACTGTCTGAATTTATATCATCAACATAAAGCTCTATGTAAGAGGTCGATATTATGCTGTTTTCCATATGAGGCAATTGAGAAAGATCAAACTCAAAACATGCATACTCTTCCTTAGCATCCTTGTCAAAACCTGCAACTAATTTGTTCTGCGTTACACCACTTTTTGATACCGTATACTCATGCATAGACCGAAGTTCTATTTTTTCTTCGTTTAATGTATATGAAATATCCAGTTTTGGTCTGTATGTAAGCCCGCCGCTAAACTTTCCATATCCGATATCCCACTGCATAAGCTGTGAAGCACGATCAAGAGGAAGAGATGATGGACCCTCCATGCGAAAGAGTGCCTCTCCTCTCTTTAGAGAATCTTGCAAAACATCCAACTCCTGCTTTGCAAATTTATACCTTCTCCAGATTCCCTGAGAGAGCTGTGCCGAGCCCGTGGGTCTGTCGATATAACTAAGCACTTTTGCATTTTTTATCTCTTGGAAACTGCTAATATTTTCTATACTTCTTTCATCAATCTGCCCGACACGCCACTCTCCAAAATTCTCTACTTGAACCGACACTCTGTTCATTGGGTAAAAAGAGATTGATGCACCGGTTATAATTGCATTTTGGGGAACTGTACTTAAAGAGAAGCCGCAAACACCAAAACACTCTCCTTTACTCTCGCTAACCCCTACAAAAAGAGAGTTATTCCCAAAATGTTCAGGATTTTTTTTCGTCTTCTCGCCGACATAACCTATCTTTTCTGCTAAAGGATATAAAATTTTGGAGAACATGCTCTCCGCCAGTTTTGTTCTAACACCGAGCAGTTGTCCAAAAGGAGATTTTATCTGCCTTGCTTTACACACTGCTCTAATATAGTAATAGTAGTTTTTTGATGAGGATAAATTTTTGTCAGTGTATGTTTTTAGCTTTGTCATGCCTATTCTATTTGAACTTTGGGCAAAACCCTTTTTATTTTTTGAGCGATAAATTTCAAAATATATTATCTCATCATCAATATAATCCCATGAAAGTTCTACCTCTTTTGAGCCCACATCAGTAGCTATAAAATTTTCAACTCTTGGCAGAGATTGCTCTTTTTTATAGTTATTTACCTCTGAGAGTGCGTATATGATGGCAGGTACATTTTCATCAATATGCTCGCTCATATGCTCCATATAATCACTTATATTTCTGGTCCCAACTTCGGCAACCAAGGATAAAACACCATGTGAATAGTAAAATTCCCTACCGCTTCCCGAGATTAGATGAACGGGAGGTTTGCCCATGTGAACACCGTACTCGCGATCGGACTCTTTTCTTATCTCCTCTGCCATATTTCCTGCAAGAAGATTTAAGTCTATCGCATCAAGCGCATCTTCATGCATAAAGTTATGAGCGGGGAAGAAGACATTTCCTTGTGAATGATAATCCAGAGCTATCGTAATATTTTTATGTGCTAGAAAAAAATCTCTCAAAGCCATAGCTTCAGGCTCGCTAAAAGCGCTTGGTCCAGAGTATATATTTGATGTAGTATTTTTATTGGCAATAAATCCTACGCTAAAATTTCTATTTAAGTCGACACCAAAACTTCCATCTGCATTTTTTCTTCTATTTTTTCTCCAAAAAGAGAAATGGTTTCTGGAGTACTCAAATCCGTCAGGATTTGCACATGGAACCATGTAGAGAGTCGTTCTGTCTAAAATACTATTGAGTTGAGGATCATAATCGATATGATCCATTATATATTTGGCAAAACTAAGTGAGAGCTCTATGCCTATCCACTCTCTGGCATGAATCGTTCCCGTATAAAAAAGTGCGGGTTTTTCTAAATGCCTATCTACGTTTTTTGTAATACTTACCGCTATAATATCCCTGTCTTCCCAAGTTTTACCGATGGATTCAACTTTAAAAAGATTTGGATTACTCTTTTGTGCATTTTTAAAAAATTCTACACACTCGCCATACGAACTATACTGTTGTCTCAACTTTTCACCCTAAACTACTTTATAAAAGATTTAGCCCACTGCTGAATCTTCCCTTTTGAGTCCGTAAAATATTCTGATAGTTTTTCAAAAGATGTTATCTCTTTCTCATCAACCAACTCTTTAATACTAACGGCAACATCCTCTTCCATCCCTTGAAGCGTCATCAACTCAGTCAAAGATACATCTTCTACTTTATAAAGTTTAGTTTTACTGATCTTAGATGATGCAGATTCACTCTCTCCTTTGACCATATCTGGGAGTTTGTCCTCACTTAGAGGAGGCTCTATTGATGCGGGAACATCAGATGGAGTTGACTTGTATGTTTGCTCCATATCAAAACTGCCTTTATCTGCTAACCAGTAAGCACCGTCGGCAGATGGCTCATACTTTGCAAAGTATAGGTGTCTCAGAGTTCTTAAAACAGAGGGGTCCATTTTGCCAAGCTCTTCCCATGAAAATAGTGGAACATGTGGAAGTCTAAACTTGCCGCCGCTCAAATCCCACATGATATATTGACCTATCCAATCTCTTACATACGGAAAAGCTGCAAATGCCGTCGCACACTCTAAAATATATGGTTCATCTGTATTTTCGTCTATTGCTATATCGCAAGCCCAATACTCCGCTTTTGCAGCTTTACTTGCTTTGACCGCCAATTCAAGTACGTTCATAGGAACATTTTCATAACTCATAGTTCCGCCCTGAGAAGTGTTTGTTATCCACTCTCCCTTGCCTGAATAGCGCCAAAATGCACAGATTGGCTTATGACCTATGAGCATAACACGGATATCTCCGCTATCTTTTAAAGGTATAGCGTCTTGTGAATAGATGGGCTTATACTTTTTCTCTGCCAAAAGTGATTTTGCTTCTTTATAGTTATCCACTTTATGAACAAAATATCCACCGTAGTTGGAAGCTCCGTAACTTCTTTTTACAATCTGTGGATAGTGACAACCCTTAAAGTGCTCATCTGCCTCTTTTTCATCATAAGTTATAATTGTTTTTGGAGCAGCAACGTCATATTTATTACAAAAAAGTGTTACATTCTCTTTGGATTTATTACAAAACTGTGTCTCAATTGATGGGATAAATCTTACATGTGGCAACTCACTTGCAATCTCTTTAAAAGTTTCGTATGCAGTTGCGGGTATATTACCTACTAAAACATCAATCTTTTTTTCTTTTACCTCTTTTATAAATCTCTCTTTATCATTTTTCCAGTGATATGTAACTGTTTCTATCTTATCCGGCCACCCTTTAAAATTGCTATAGTCAAAAAATCTAAGCACATAATCCAGATATAAAAATCCTACCTTTGGAAGCTTCTTTCTTTCTTGCATCTACTTATCCTTTTTTGTTTTTCTATCTATTAAATCAACTATCATGTCAATCTTTCTATCATTAAAATCAAGCCCCATCTTCTCTTGGTCTGGAGTGGCAAAAGCTGGTATGCCGTTTACTTCAAGAACTACATACTCCTCTTTTTTTCTATCATATATAATATCCACCCCGGCTATATCTACACCACATGTATTTGCCGCTTTGATGGCAATATCTACAATTTCATCGTTTGCTTCTCTCATAAATACACTTCCGCCGCTTGTAACATTTGTTCGCCAGTCGGTCGCACTTGCCTTTCTTCCATAACAGCCTATGAATTTGCCGTCCACTATATCTATTCTAAAATCCGTATTGTCATAATCTATAAATTTTTCTACATAAAAATATCTTAAATCCATTTGATTTAAAAATGGCATTAACATATTAAGAGTCTCTTCGTTTTCAATTTTTGTAAGACCTAAACCGCCCCAACCGTCTGTAGGTTTGTAGACCATCCTGTCCCATTTTTTGATTATTTTTTTTAGCTCATGCCCATCATCTCTGTGACATAACTTATAGTCAGCCGTTTTAATTCCATTATTTCTCAATACCAAAGATGTATGAAATTTATCCTCAGTCAATGCAAAAGATTCATAAGAGTTTATCATAGGAATAAGACGATTTAGAGCTTAATAAAGATACATCTGGTACTGCGTCTGCTCTCCTGCGTTATATGAAAAGAAGAGATCTAAATGATTTAATTTTTCCCCTTGGTAGATAATATTACTATTCCTTGCTATTGCATGTCGTAAATTAATATTATCGAGTGTCTCTATATCTCTATCTTTTAATTTTTTTATGATTTTTTTGGCAATTTTATCGCCACCGCTGTTTGTATAAAGCCACATACCTATTTTTCTACTTGACATTTGACACTTTCCTTAAAAATCTGATTTTTCTATAAAATAAGCAAAAAGCACTCTGCTCAACTCAATTCTGCTCTTAAAACTCTCCTTGTTTGCTCTCTCTTTAACAGTATGGTCTCCATCGCCGTAGGGACCAAAGCCATCAAGTGTTACAACCCCGCATGAGCTCACGGTATTGGCGTCACTTACTCCTCCGCGCTCTTCATATTTTAAAGCTGTGTTTGTAATCTTTTGTATTTTTTCAACCAACTCAAGAGATCTCTCTGATGTCTGCATAACATCTCTTTGAATGGCGCCTCTTAGTTTTGAAGTCGTTCCATTCACATAAGAGTGCTGCACGATAGCCTCTATTGCAGACAAGACTCTATCTCTCTCCTGCGTAACTTTATATCTAATCTCAAATGTCAATTGCGCATGGGGAGATATAGTGTTTGCTCCTATACCGCCTTCTATCTTGCCGACATTTACGGTAGTGCCTTTTGATAAATCAGTAAGCTTTACCAACTCTTGAAGCTTATAAGATGCTTCCAGATTAGCATCATGTCCATCGCTGTAGCAATTTCCGGCATGAGCAGCCTTGCCCTCTATATCTATAAAAAAAGTACCGACTCCTTTTCTCCCCGTCACTACCTCAAGTTCTACTCCTGCTGCTTCATAAACAAAGCAGTAGTCATAATTTTTTGCTATTTTTGATGTTAAAAACTTTGAGTCATCGCTTCCGGTCTCTTCATCGCTTACCAGAAAAATGTCTATGTTTTGTATCTCAATATTTTTGTTTTTGATCTCACGAAGTGCCTGAAGTGCGACAATATTTCCACCCTTCATATCGCATACACCTGGACCGTAAACCCACTCGGCATCTTCATCGTAAATCTCAAATTTCTCGGGAGGAAAAACTGTATCTAGATGACCTAAAAGCAGCAATCTTTTTGCATTTTTACTGTATTTGGAGGTGTAGTGGCGGTGAGAACCTATAAGCTCTCTTTCATGTACTTCAACATGAAATCCTAACTCTTTAAACCATTTATCAAAAAGCTCTCCGACTCTGTCTACGCCTGGCTTATTTTTTGTGTATGAATTTATCTCAACTACACTTTTTAAATCGTTCAGATAAGTCATACTGTTTCCACATGTTAAAATAATATGTGCGGATTGTACTATATAGTAAGTTTATATTTTATAAAAGAGGGTTTACTTTAATGAAGGGAGTAGTTATAAAGGTGAAGCTTAGAAGATTATTTTCTTCTAAGTTCTTTAATACGAGCTTTTTTACCCGCAAGATCACGTAGGTAGAACAGTTTAGCACGACGAACACGACCGCGACGAATCACTGTTATCTCGCTAATAGAGTCACTATATAGTGGAAATATTCTCTCAATACCTATGCTGTTAGCACCGATTTTGCGAACTGTAATAGTTTTGCCAGTACCCTGACCTCTTTTTGCAATACAAACACCCTCGTAATTTTGTACACGAGTTTTGTCGCCTTCTTTAATTGTTACTGCCAAACGAACAGTATCACCCGCACGAAAGTCCGGAATAATTTTCTCGTGCACTTGTGCTTTTTCAAAGTTTTCTATGTACTTATTTCTCATAAACTCTTTCCTTAATTTTATTTCATAAAATGAAGAGAACCCTTCATCTGTTTTAAACAATGTCGGAAGTAATTCCGCCATTTACGCTAACCGCTATGGCACTAAAGCTAACCCCTGGCGGGGTAGATTTTATGTCCAGTACGCTATAATCTTTGGCGCAAAGCCCATTGCACTAGTGCAATTCAAGACTATCTTTGCTTACTTCTGTGCTTTAAAAGCTGCTCTGGTCTGAAGAATTTAGTCTTAGACTCAGACAGAGCTAATTTTAGTGAGCGAATTTTACTGTGATTTCCCTTTAAGTATTCTGATGGAACATAATAGTTTTCATAATTTTGCGGTTTAGAAAAAGAGGGCGCCTCTAGCAGTTCACTCTCAAAGCTCTCTATGCTCAAAGAGTCACTGTTGCCAAGAACACCTTCTACATTTCTTGAAACCGCATCACATAACACCAAAGAGGCAAGCTCTCCTCCGGTTAAAATGTAATCGCCGATACTAAAAACCTCATCAGCATATTTTTCTATAACTCGCTCATCAATTCCCTCATATCTTCCACTCACAAAAGCTATATGGGTCTTTTTTGCCAATCTTTTAGCATCATTTTGTCTAAAAGGCTTTGCAACAGGAGTTAAAAAAACAAGATGAACATTCTCGTCTTTGGCTCTTAGTTCATCCAGAGCATCAAAAAGAGGCTGAGGATTCATAACCATTCCGGCACCTCCGCCTACAGAGGTGTCATCTACTTTAGCATGTTTGGAGCTGCTATAATCTCTAGGATTTATAAACTCAATATTTAAAATCTTTTTTTCAATAGCTCTTTTTAAAATAGAGTCGTTAAAATAACCCTCGACTATATTTTCAAAGAGCGTTACAAAAGTAAATTTCATTATGAAGCTTCTAGAATATCTATGCCGCCGCTAACGCTTATTACCTTCTTGTCAATATCGGTGCTTATCGTAAAAGGCTTGTTAAATGGTATCAAAAAAGTTTTTGCAAAACCTTTTTCTACTAATTTTTCATCAGTTTTTACACTTAAATAATTAGTAATCGAGATTCTCTCAACCTCTTCAACAACTCCTAAAACTTCTCCATCTTCTACTACAGTGCAGCCCTCAATATCGAACCAAAAATATTCGCCATCTTCTAAATGACACTCACTTCTTGTTCTCTCAATCGTTGTATAGACCCCTTTATTTGTAAGTTTTTTGGTGTCTTCAGCTGAAGAGTATCCCAAAAATTTCACAAGAGCTCTCTCGTGGTTTATCTCACTTATAGTCAGACTCTCTTTTTCATTTATGAAAAAAGAGGCGCCTTTTTTAAACTGCTCTGGAAAATCACTTTTTATGTGGAGCTTCACATCGCCTTTCAGACCGACACTCTTGCCGATTGTAGCGATATGAAGAAGTTTGCTAGATTGCTTCGACATTGATGCGGTAACTTACACCGTCTTTAGCTTTGCAGCCTGAGATGACGGTTTTTATAGCGCCTATCATCTTCCCCTCTTTGCCGATCAGCTTTCCGATGTCAGCTTGATTGGCATAGAGCAAAATTTCAGTTGTTTCATCGCCCTCTTTTACTTCAACTCTTATATCATCAGGATATGATGCTATAAGTCTTGCAAATTGTGCGACAAAATCAGCTATCATCTTAACGACCTGTTATCTTTTTTACGCGATCACTCATTTTAGCGCCAACGCTTAACCAGTAATCTAATCTCTCATTATCAACAACTGTTGTTTTCTCTGCTACCATTGGATTATAATGTCCGATTAACTCTATCCAACCACCATCTCTTCTTTTACGTGAGTCTGTTACCGCGATACGGTAAAAAGGTTGTTTTTTTCTTCCCATTCTAGTGAGGCGAATTACTGTTGCCATGTTTTGTCCTTCTCTGCGCAAGTCATATTTCAACTTGCTGTATATGTTAAATTTTGCATTCTGAATGCAAATCTATAAACTTCTAAAAGTATATAGATTTACCTTCTACATGCGTTAAAGCTATCTTCTAAGAGCTCCTGCGCCGCCCATCTGACCCATCATGGCTTGCAAATCTTTCATGCCGCCCTTACCTGAGAGTTTTTTAGCCATTTTACCTGCATTTTTAAACTGTTTTATCATGCGGCTAATCTCAACTTGAGTAAGTCCACAACCCTTAGCAATTCTCTCTTTACGGGAGTTGTTTAAAAGATCAGGATTTTCTCTCTCTTTCATTGTCATTGAAGAGACCATAGCTTTAATGTTTTTAAGCTCACCGGAATTTTCAAGGTCAAAATCTTTGAGTGCCTTAGACATATTTCCCATGCCCGGAATCATACCTATTAAAGACTTCATGCTTCCCATCTTTTTCATGCTTTCCATCTGCTCTAAAAAGTCATTGAAGTTGAACTGCCCTTTTTTAATCTTTGAGGTAAGTTTTTTAGCCTGTTTTTCATCAATAACCGATGATGTTTTCTCAGCCAATCCTTCGATGTCTCCAAATCCCATAAGACGGTTTACGACACGATCAGGCAAGAAAACTTCTAAGTCCTCCATCTTTTCGCCGCTGCCGATAAAACGAAGGGGAACTTGAACCAGAGATGAGAGCCCAAGAGCCACACCACCCTTTGAATCGCCGTCATATTTGCTTAAAATTACGCCGTCAATGCCGATTTTTTCTTTAAATGTAGTAGCCGTCTTAACAGCGTCCTGACCAGTCAAAGAGTCTGCAACATAAAAAATCTCGCTAGGATTTGCAGCTTTTTTAACCGCTTCAAGCTCCTTCATAAGCTCATCGTCTATCGCTAAACGACCCGCCGTATCTATAAGAACAACATCATATATGCCGCTGTTTGCTTTTTTGAGTGCCGCAGTTACAACTTCAACAGGATTTTTTGTGCTCTCATTTTCATAGAGTTCAACATCTATTTTCACCGTAATTTGACGAAGCTGCTCAACCGCTGCTAAACGCTGCAAATCGGCTGCTACTACTAAAACTTTTTTCTGTCTGTTTTTTAGATACAGCGCTAATTTGCCCGTAGTAGTAGTTTTTCCGGAACCTTGAAGTCCGGTCATTAAAATAACGGTCGGAGGTTTTGAGGCAAAAATAAAGCCTCTGTTTCCGCCTACCTCTAAAAGTTCATAGAGTGTTTCTCTCAGAGCCGCTAAAAATTGATCTTTTCCAATCCCATTTTTTTTCGTCTCTACCTGAACTTTAAAGATAAGGTCTTTAACAACTTTATGGTTTACATCAGCTTTTAAAAGAGATTTTTTTAACTCATCTAGAGCCTTGGTGAGGGCTTTTTCATCATCATGAAAACGAATTTTTCTAATAGCATTGGTAAATGAATCTGTTAATGTGTCAAACATATAGCCCTCCTCTTTTAAATATGGTCTTGAATGTAAAAAGTGGCGAATTTTAGCTGAAATTTACTTTAAGTCTGCTTTATATTTGATGATACTTAGTTAAAAATTAGGTAAATCCGACGAAACCATTTAACAACCATAGCAAACAGACTTTTCTATA
>NZ_JACUTS010000169.1 GCF_014859695.1 Sulfurimonas sp.
GAAAAACTCAATAAAAATAACGATATCTTTTATAAATTAAAGCAGAAAAAAAATAGAGGAAAATTGGAATGAGTAGTTTTGTATCACAATCACAAGTAATAAGTGCCATCTTTGAAGGCATCGATAACGCTAAAGAAAATTTTCTTTTCTGGACAAATAATAGGCTTTTTCTCTCAGCAAAGCCGTTTTGTCTGTAGTCCTATACAAAAAGTAACAAATATGGGCGAATGGTGTAGTGGATGTTATATCATCGAACCAAAGATAGCTCAAAAGATGTGAACTATCATGATAAACGCCGTGCGAAACCTCAAGAAAATACTCCCGGTAAACAATCATAGCTACAAAAAAGAGGCATAAGATGACCTGTCCTGTATGCGGAAATACCCACACAAGAGTGTATGGGACAAAAAAAAGGTTTACCAATACCCGTTTTCGTATTTGCGAGGAGTGTGGCGCAAAGTTTATGACCGTAGAGGTTTTAAGAGAAGACCTTTTTAGCAAGGATTATAACGACTACCTCGAGGACATAGGCGAACTAGAGGCTGACCTGAGGCATAAAGCCCTTAGGGGTTGAGTGAATTTTTAAATTCATTTGTTACTGCCTCTTTTATCTCTTCATAGACTCTAGGGGCTATCACTCCACTTTCATCAAGTGGTAAAAACTTTCTTGATGGTATCTTCTTTTTAGAGCTACCCCACTGATGAACAGCTCCATATTCAAACCCTTTTTCGCTTTTGGCTTGCCCAAACACTTTTACTGACGAACTTGTAGCTTCTATGTTCCATTTGTCTTCTAACTCACCGCTAAGGCGTAGGACTTGCTACAAATATCTCATCTTTATCTTTTACATCTTTTAAAGCGGCTCTATAATACCTGCCATATTTTTTTAGCAGCACGAAGGTGTTTTCTTTTTGTCTAAAGGCTCTGCCGTCTATGATATTTGGTATGAGGCTAAAACAGCATGGCCAGAGTGTTGATTTTTGAATGTATATATGCTATCATTCCTTTATGAAAATAGTAATAGATACAAGTGTATGGATTGCAGCACTTATTAAAAAAGATAGTAAAGCAAGAGAACTACTAAGATTGGTTTTCCAAACAAAGCTTTATCCACAAATGAGCGAAGCTCTCTTTAGAGAGTATGAAGATGTCATGAAAAGAAAAAAGATTCAAAACTTAACACCCTTAAGCGTATTGGAGCAAAACGAACTCTTTGAAGCTTACCTATCAACTTGTAAATGGAATGAAATTTACTATATGTGGAGACCAAATTTAAAAGATGAAAACGATAACTTTGTAGTGGAGTTAGCAGTTGCTAGTGGAGCAGAAGCTATCATCACTTACAATGTCAAAGATTTTAAAAATGCAGAGTTGATTTTTAAACACAGAATTATAACACCCGAGGATTTTATAAAGGAGATGCTATGAGTATAGTTACACTAAGAATACCAGATTCAAAACATGAAAGATTAAAACAATATGCAAAAGAGCAAGGAATTAGCTTAAATAAGCTATTTGAGGAGTTTGCAACAGTAGCGCTTGCACAGTTTGATGCTAAAACAAGATTTGAGATAAAAGCTTCAAAAGGGAGTACTGAAAAAGGATTACAGATTTTAGAGAAGTTAGAGTTTTACTTTTAACTACAAAAGAGCAGATTGTGATTGCAACTGATGGCTGTGGTGTTCCTGTGCATGCTCT
>NZ_JACUTS010000064.1 GCF_014859695.1 Sulfurimonas sp.
ATGGAAAAAATAAAAACGCCTAAAAAGAGGCGAACGCCTCGCACGCGCTTAGAAAACTAAAGTTTATTTAAGAGAGATTAGGAGAAGAGACTCTTCTCTTATCTTATCTTATCTTATCTTATGAGAGCAGAGTTTTTGCGCACTCGTTAATTCTTTTGCCGTCAGCTTTGCCTGAGAGCTCTTTACTAGCCGCTCCCATAACTTTTCCTATATCTTTGATGGTTGTAGCGCCCACTTTTGCAATTATCACTTTGAGTGCTTCTTGAAGTTCGCCATCGCTCAGTTGTGCGGGGAGATACTCTTTGTAGCAGGCTATCTCATCTAGCTCTTTTTGCATTAGATCATCACGTCCGGCGTCTCTATATTGCGTTGCGGCGTCATCCCTTCTTTTTACCTGAGACTGTATGATTTTTATAACGTCATCATCGCTAAGTTCTCTTCTCTCATCGACCTCTACCTGCTTAAGAGCACTGCTTAAAAGTCTTAGAGCGTCTCTCTTTTTGTTATCTTTTGCTTTCATAGCATCTTTGATATCTTGGTTGATTTTATTTCTTAAATTCACTTTTTTCCTTTTATGTGGAACTATTGTTGCTAGAATTATAACTAATAAACAAGAACTAAAAAGAGAAAAATTGAAAAAAACTATTTTAACAGTGCTAATGCCGATTTATGCTATACTATTTTTATCTGGATGCGCCGCTAACTTGATGGAACCTGAGATTGATTTTGAGCCGCCTGCTTATGTAGAGCAGATGCCTTCGCGTGAGGACAAGAAGGATTTTACTTCTGTTGGAAGTATCTTTGGACAGGGGGAAAATCCGCTTTTTACAGATCACAAAGCGATGCATGTAAATGATGTTGTAACGGTTGTTATCTCTGAAAATGCAAAGAGTTCAAGTACTGGATCAAAGCAGCTAAAGGAAGATGACGCAATGGGTTTAGGTGGTGGTCTTTTTGGTTCAGGAGGCTCAAACTCTGCGGTAAATTCAGCAGCCAACAAACTAAGCGGTTTGAGCAGTATAGGTTTTGATGCAAGCTCTTCAAGCGCCTACAGCGGGCAGGGAAGCGCATCAAGGGATGCGTCGTTTGCTACGACTATCTCTGCTAGAATTGTTAAAGTGTTGGAAAACGGAAACTATTTTATATCTGGCAAGAGAGAGATTCTTGTTGATGACCAAAAGCAGATTATACAGATTGGCGGTGTTATACGCCCTTATGATATTAATCAGTACAACACAGTAGAGTCCTCACAGATTAGTGATGCTAAAATTCTTTATAAGACACAGGGAGATGTTGATCGTGCGACAAAACAGGGTTGGGGTACAAAAATTATTCAAGCGGTTTGGCCGTTTTAGTCTACTTATTGCGCTAAGTTTCTCAACACTTCTTGCAGCGGAGAGTTTTAAAGATTTTAAAAGGTCTCAAACAGACTCGTTTAAAGAGTATAAAGATGAGAGAGACGGCGCTTTTAGCAACTACTTAAAGCAGGAGTGGGAAGCCTACACTCTCCAAGAGATGAAGTCTCTATACGAGAGAGAAAAACCGATAACTATTGAACCTGCAAAACCCAAAGAAGTTAAGCCGGTCGGACCAAAAATAAGCATAAAAATTGAAGCAGAGAAAGAGCCAAAAGAGGATTTGACGCCAATCCAAAAAGAGCCTGCCATATCTCCGCCGCCACAGAAAAGGGCGAAAGATATCTCTTTTGATTTTTATGGTAAAAATTTGGAGTTTGACATTTCAGATGGAGTAAAGAGCGCAAATTTTTACCCTACAAATCAGATTGGAATAGCCAACTATTTCGATGCAGTTGCTTCAAGTGAGTACGAATCTCTTGTTTTGGAGATTCAAAGAGTCTCAAAATCTATGAACTTAAACGATTGGGGCATCTATCTTTTAGTTTCAAAAATATCTCGTAGCATATATGAAAACAGGGATAGCTCGAAGCTTCTTAGCTGGTTTTTGTTAAACAAACTGGGTTATGCCGTGAAAATAGGATTAGACGGTAGGCACATAGTGTTGATGCACTACTCCGCAAAGACAATCTATGCAGCACCAAACTTTAGTTTCAGCAATAAAAAATATTATGTTTTTATTGATAATAAAAAAGAGAAAATAGGCAGAGTTTTTTCATACAAACAGGATTATCCCGGAGCTACAAAACCGCTTGATCTCTCTTTGGATACGCTTCCTCTTTTGGGAGAAAATCTAGAGTATAAGGTTCTTAGTTTTTACAATTTTGAGAAGAAGTATGATGTTGCAATCTCATACAATAAAAATCTTATAGACTTTATGGCTTCATACCCACAGGCTGAGTATGAGACCTTCTTTAATGCCCCCATTGAGCAAAGGACATATAGAGATTTGGCAGCAGGAATTAAAAAACATATCGATGGCAAAAAAGCAAGCGAGGCTATGAACTTTGTGCTTAGTTTTGTCCAAAAATCATTTAAATATGAGCAGGACAATCAACAGTTTGGCAAAGAGAAGGTTATGTTTGCACAGGAGACACTCTTTTATGAGAAGTCCGATTGTGAAGATAGGGCAGTTCTATTTTCATATCTCATGAAAGAGCTTTTTGGGGTTAGCGTTTTGGGTGTGAAGTATGAGGATCACATGGCGACGGCACTCTACATTCCACTTGATGGAGATAAGATAAGAGCAGGTTCAAAAGAGTATGTTATTGCAGACCCGACATATATTAACTCAACTATCGGCATGGGAATGCCAAAATACAGATCCGTGAAACCGCAAAGCTATATTGTTGTGAAAAACAAGTAAGAATGCAAGATATGAATAGAGATGCATTAACAGATCTTCCAAACAGATTTGCTTTAATAAGGTTATAGCAGAATTTGTTCATAGTAGAGAGGTTCAGGCAAAAGTAGAGGAGCTTGGAGTCGACTACTCTCAAGGCTACTATTTCGGTGAACCTAAAGAGGAGTTACAGTAATACCTTTGGCTCTTTTTACTGCCTTATCAAAGGAGTCAAGTATATTTTCATCGCCAATTAAAGATGTTATCTCGTGCCTTTTTAAATCTTTGAGCACATCGCTATTTACGCCCGAGAGAAGCAGTCTGACATCTGATTTTTGAAGCGTTTTTATCATCTCTGCGAAATTATGAATAGCCGTTGAGTCCACAAAAGGAACATGGCGCATACGGATGATTAGTATCTTGCTCTTAAGACCTATCTCTTTTATCACTCCCGAGTACTGTTTTGCAGAAGCGAAAAAGAGCGGACCGCTTATCTCATATATGGATACACCCTCAGGCAAATCAGAGTAATCCTCAAGCAAGTCGCCATCAACATGACATGGAGTTTTTATGCCGATGTCAGCCATTCTTTTCATAAACAGAAGTGATGAAAGAACAATCCCGATCTCTATTGCCACGGTCAAATCCACAAACACTGTAAGCAAAAAGGTACTAAGCAGAACTATAATGTCAAAAGGAGAGCCTTTTAAAATTGAGATAAAAGAGCGCCATTCGCTCATGTTGTAAGCAACGACAATCAAAATTCCTGCCAAACATGCCATCGGAATTAGCTTTGCATAACTTGCAAAAAAGAACATGATAAGCAACAGAGTCAGAGCGTGGACAATTCCGGCTATCGGGGTTCTTCCTCCATTTTTCACGTTTGTAGCAGTTCTTGCAATCGCACCGGTTGCCGCAATGCCGCCAAATATCGGTGTAACTATATTTGCAATTCCCTGAGCTATAAGTTCCGTATTTGAGCGGTGATTGCCACTTATCATACCATCTGCCACAACGGCAGAGAGAAGAGACTCTACTCCTCCAAGCAGTGCTATGGTTAGGGCAGGGGCGATATAGATATAGAGGTTCTCCATCTCAATATTTGGTAGCGAGAAAGTAAAAGTGTTTGGGATTTCACCGAAAAATGACTCAATCGTACTTACTGGAATATTTGCAACTTGAACAACAAGAGTGATAAAAACAATGGCAATAAAAGAGCCCGGAACTTTAGTTGTTATCTTTTTTGAATATATTGTTATAAGTATTGTGACAACTGTGATAGCAACGGCATAAACGTTGGCTTCGCCTAGGTTTGAAAAATAGACTACCCATTTTTCATAAAATTCGGAAGGCAGTTTTTCGATAGGCAGCCCAAAAGCATCTTTTATTTGTGTTGAAAAGATAACTACCGCGATACCGCTTGTAAAGCCTACGATGAGCGGATGCGGGAAGTATTTGAGAAGATCGCCAAGACGCAAAAGTCCAAAGAGTATGAGAATAACTCCCGCCATCATGGTAGAGATTATGAGCCCGTCAATTCCGTATTCTTGAACAATTGCGTATATTATTACGATAAATGCTCCCGTAGGTCCGCCGATTTGAACTCTGCTCCCGCCAAGAAACGAGATAATAAAACCTGCAACTACGGCAGTAATCAGTCCTTTTTCAGGAGAGACACCGGAAGCTACGGCAAATGCAATGGCTAGGGGAAGTGCAACAATGCCGACAACGATACCTGCGAAGATGTCAGAGATAAGCTGTTCTTTGTTTATTCCGGACTTTAAAAGTGTAAGAAGTTTAGGTTCAAAAATTTTATTCATTTAGTTTTTCAGCGAATTCAACTGTTCTATTACTTTTGTTTGTTTGCTCTGCGCATCTGCTAGAAGTTCTCTGTTTTTTGCTAAAACATCTTCAGGCGCGTTTGCGACAAATCTCTCATTGTTTAGCATGCCGCCCAGTTTGTCTATCTCCTTTTGGAGCTTTTCATCCTGTTTTGTGAGGCGGTTAATGATTGATGTGAGGTCTATGCTTTGTGTCGGTATAAAAGTCTCACATTTTTGCGAGATGTCACTTACCGAATTTTCTACCTTAGAGTCAGTAAACTCCACAATATCTACTTTGGCAAGTTTGAGTATAAAAGGCTTCATAAGCTCTTGCTCTTCATGCGAGATGCCGTCTATTTTTACATACACTTTTTCTATCTTTTGATTTGCCAAATCTACCAAGACTTTTGCGCGTCTAATGGAGATGATTACGTCCATGATTATCTCAAATCTTGCCTCATCCTTGAGACGTTTTTTCGTCTTGTACGGATACTTCATAATCATAACAGAGTCTGCGTTCTCCAAGCTTGTTCCCGAGAGTTCATGGTAGAGATACTCTGTGATAAAAGGCATAAACGGGTGCAGAAGCTTCATAGACTCTTTGAAAATCGCTCCAAGTTCGACTATTGCGCCTTTGTCGGCTTTGCTAAGCTCGATACCCCAGTCGCAGAACTCATTCCAGATAAAGCGGTAAACGACCGTTGCCGCATCGTTAAATCTGTACTCATCCATGCATGAGCGGACTTCTGCTGTAGCGACATTTAGGCGTGAGAGCATATATCTTCCAAGCGGGCTCTCGACACAGAAACCTTTTAAATCTGGGAAAGTGTCTACATTCATCTGCAGGAATTTTGCCGCGTTATAGAGTTTGTTTGTAAAGTTGCGGTTTTGTTCCAGCTTGTCGGTACTCATTCTTATGTCACGCCCTTGCGCCGCACTGATTGCAAGCGTAAAGCGGAGAATGTCTGCACTGTACTTCTCTACCATGTCCAGCGGGTCGATAACATTGCCTTTTGATTTGCTCATCTTCTGCCCATTCTCGTCGCGTACAAGCGCATGCAGATAGATGTGGTTAAACGGAAGTTCTCCCATAAAGCTCTCGCCCATCATCATCATTCTGGCAACCCAGAAAAAGAGAATATCAAAACCCGTAATAAGAAGTGAGTTTGGATAAAAATCTTTCATATCTTGAGAGGTAAAAAGTTTGTCCATCTCAACATCGCCATTCCCCCAGCCAAGTGTTGAAAAAGGCCATAGCGCAGAGCTGAACCAAGTGTCTAGAACATCAGGGTCTTGATGAATATTTTTTGAACTACATTTTGGGCATTTTTGTTCCGTTTCTTTTAAACTTGCCCACTCATGCTCACATTCGTCGCAGTAAAAAACAGGGATTTGATGCCCCCACCAAAGCTGACGCGAAATACACCAGTCTCTTAGATCACCCATCCATGAGTTGTATGAGTTTATCCAGTGAGGCGGGAAAAATTTCGCTTCGCCGTTGTTTGTTTTTTCTATTGATTTTTTAGCAACTTCGCTTCTGACAAACCACTGTTTTGAGATGTATGGCTCAACGATATTTTTACATCTGTAGCAGTGTCCGACCTGATGTTTGTAATCTTCAATCTTTACGACAAAGCCCTCGGATTCGAGTTTTTGTACGATTATCTCTCTTGCTTCAAGACGCTCTAACCCTTGAAACTCTCCTGCATATTCGTTTAAAATACCTTTCTCATCAAATACCGTGATAAACTCTAAATCGTGTCTTTTGCCTACTTCGTAGTCGTTTTGGTCATGCGCGGGAGTTACCTTAACCACACCTGTTCCAAAGGTCATGTCTACATGTTCGTCGGCGATAATTGCGACCTCTCTGTTAATTAGAGGGAGTCTTATCTTTTTACCGATGATATCTTTGTATCTGGTATCGTCGGGATGCACCATAACCGCGCTGTCGCCGAAGTATGTTTCAGGTCTTGTGGTTGCAACTTCAACAAAGCCGCTTCCATCAGCAAAAGGGTATTTTAAGTGGTAAAACTTCCCGTCATGGTCTTCATGCTCGACCTCAATATCGCTAAGTGCGCCGTCATGCGTACACCAGTTTACCATGTAGTTTCCGCGAACTATAAGTCCTTGGTTATAAAGATGAACAAAAGCCTCTTTTACAGACTTTTGAAGCCCCTCATCCATAGTGAAACGCTCACGCTTCCATGCAGGAGAGACGCCCATTTTGCGCAGTTGTGAAGTCATTATTCCCGCAGACTCCTCTTTCCAAGCCCATGCACGCTTTAAAAACTCCTCTCTGCCGATCTCCTCTTTTGTGGTACCTTGAGCCAAGAGCTGTTTCTCGACTACATTTTGCGTCGCAATCCCTGCATGGTCGGTTCCGGGCTGCCAAAGAGTTTTGTATCCGTCCATGCGTTTATAGCGGGTAATGATGTCCTGAAGCGTAAATGTAAGTGCATGACCTATGTGAAGACGACCCGTAACATTTGGAGGAGGCATCATAATGGAGAAGTTTTTTGCATCTTCTTGAATGGCTTTGTTGCCATCTACTTCAAAGTAGCCTCTCTCTTCCCATATTTTGTAAAATGCATCTTCCGTTATGCTTGGTTCATAGCTCTTTTCTGACATGTAATCGACCTTAAAATGTATTAAAATTTTTGCGATTATAGCGTAAATGTTGTGAGCATTAACTTATCGAAGATACAATCTAAAAAATCAGCAAGGAGTTGTTATGCCAACTACAAAAGAGAATTTAGAAGTAGCATTTAGCGGAGAGAGCGGAGCGTATCAGAAATATAGTGCGTTTGCAAAACAAGCCCAAAAAGATGGATTTGCAAATATCGCAAAACTTTTTCGTACAACGGCAGAGGCTGAGAAAATCCATGCCGAGGGACACTTAAAGGCAATGGATAAAATCGGTTCGACGCTAGAGAATCTTGAAGCGGCAATCGGCGGAGAGACTTATGAGTATGAAGATATGTACCCGCCGATGTATGAAAAAGCCGTAGCAGAGGGGCATAAAGCAAAAAAGATGTTTGGATATGCGCTTGAAGCAGAAAAGGTTCATGCCGAGCTTTACAAAAAAGCATTTCAGGCGGTAAAAGAGGGCAAAGATATTGATGAAGTAGGGATTTATCTCTGCCCGATATGCGGTTATATCGAACTTGGAGAGCCTACTAAGAACTGCCCAGTATGCGGAGTGAAACCATCTGCTTTTATTCAGATTTAAAGCTTCTTGGCGTTTAGTATGATGATGTTTAGTAAAACTGTTAGGCTTTTGAAAATCGATTAAATAAGCTTAAATCGGTATAATTCGACTCTTAGTCTTATAGGAGTTTTTTTGCCACTTTCGCGTTTAAATGAAGAACAATATTTTGCAGCTACATCCTCCAACGAACAAAATCTCATTATCGCTTCGGCAGGAACTGGGAAGACATCTACAATCGTTGGAAGAATAGCTTATCTCTTAAGTAAAGGCGTAAAACCTACAGAGATTTTACTTCTAACATTTACAAATAAAGCCGCAGCCGAAATGGTGCAGCGTGTTGCAGAATTTTTCGGTAAAGATGTGGCTTCTAAAATTGATGCCGGAACCTTTCACGCGGTAAGCTACAGATGGCTGAAGAAGCAAGACAAAAAAGTCGTCCTCAAACAGCAAAGAGAGCTAAAAACACTCTTTAGAAGCGTCTATGAAAAGCGCTCATTCGGTCATATTGGTGCAGAAATCTCACCTTATGGCGGAAACTATCTCTACGACGTCTACTCATTTTACCAAAATACGGAACTTGTAAATAATTTTGAAGAGTGGGTTAAAAACAAATACCCTGAGCATGAGCTTTTTGCTATGATTTATGCCGATATTGTAGATGAGTTTGAAGCGCTTAAAAAAGAGTACGGTTTTGTAAATTTCAACGATTTGCTCCTTCATTTTCGAGCCTTGTGCAAAACTAAAGATCTTGGATATCAAGAGGTTCTTGTCGATGAGTATCAAGACACAAACGCGCTTCAAGGCACTCTCATAGACGCAATGAATCCGCCCTCGCTCTTTTGTGTAGGGGATTACGACCAGAGTATCTACGCATTTAATGGTGCGGATATCTCGATTATCGGAACATTTTCCAAAAAATTTCCAGAAGCAAAAGTGCATACGCTTACGAAAAACTACCGCTCAACCGTTCCTATACTCTCTCTTGCTACAAAAGTTATAGAGCATAATGAGCGGATTTACCCCAAAAAACTTGAAGTGACGCGAGGGCATGATTCACAACCTCCAAAACTGCTTGCGTATGATGAGCTGTTCGATCAGTACCACGCCATGGCAGCGCAAATCCGCGACTCTCAGACTCCAAGAGAGGAGATAGCCGTCATCTTCAGGAACAACTCATCGGCGGACGGTATAGAGGTCGGGCTTCGTGAGCTGGACATACCTTGTAGGCGAAAGGGCGGGACAAGCTTTTTTGATTCGCGTGAGGTAAAGGCTGTTTTGGATTTTTATACTCTTTTGGTAAATGAGTCGGATATGATGTCTTTTATACATCTATTTGAGTTTGCCAGAGGCATAGGAAGTGCCATGGCAAAAGAGATCTATATTGCGCTAAAAACACTCGGTCACGGAAGTATATTTTATGGACTTTATGCACCGGATGAGTCCATTAAAAATCCTTTTGAGAAGAGAAAACTCAACCATCAGCTTGGACTTTTTGATGATTTTTTAGAGCTTGGGAGCGTTGGAAAATTTGCAAAACTCGGTTTTGAAGATAAGTTTATGCGCAATCCGATTTTAAAACATCCAAGGCTTACAAAAGAGAGCGCTACGTTTTTGCACGATTTTTATCTCCTCTTTCGTGATCTAAAAGGTGTAAAACAGCCTTGCACAATTGTAAAAAAGATTGCAGAGTCTGCAATCTACAAATATATAGCCGAATTTTTAGCAGGCAAAAGAGCGCTCCTTAAAGACGGTACGATTGATGAGAAGCAAAAAACAGAGGCACTCTCTAGGATAGCTAGAAAAATGGTTTTGCTAGAAGAACTCTCAACACCCTACAGTGAACATGAGAGATTCTTAAATGCCATGATTTTGGGTTCATCGGATCTGACTCAAGGCGAGGGAGTAAACCTCTTAAGTGTTCATGCTTCAAAAGGGTTGGAGTATAAAGAGGTTTATATAATCGACCTTATGGACGGGCGCTTTCCAAACCGTAAACTTATGCAACGCGGCGGTTCTCTAGACGAGGAAAGAAGACTCTTTTATGTAGCAGTTACAAGGGCTAAAGATATACTATATCTCAGTTATGCAAAATATGACAAGATAAAAAAGCTTAATTTTTTACCCTCACAGTTTTTATATGAGGCGGGTTTAGTCCCAAAAGATGAAGCTTTTAGAGCGATGGTTTTAAAAGATGAAGATAAAGAATAATAATCTGGATTTTATGAGTATAATGTCGAAAAAAAG
>NZ_JACUTS010000170.1 GCF_014859695.1 Sulfurimonas sp.
TTAATGCATATCTAAAAATGAGACTAGTGAGAAGTTAGTTCTTTCACAGTCTCTCAACCCTTGGAACGAGAAAATGGTTTGGTATCGCTAAAATTTAAAGCCTGTTGTGATTTTTGAAGAATCGCTTTTGCCAACGGTATGGCTTCCTCCAAGAGGGACTCCAGTGGAACCTGTAAATTTCTGCGACTCTGTTTTTTTATTTGCTTCAGCAACAAACCCATTCCAATCTTCAATAGCCTTGCTGATGTTTTCTCTCTCTGCACTAATAGCTTCTTTTCTCTTTACCAAAAATGTATCTACGCAGGTTTTATAATTATCTACTGCGCTATTGTATCGCTGAACATCGCGACTATCTTGCAAACTGCTAGGCTTCAGAGGTCTTGCACAATCGTATACAACGGTATCGTTTGCGCTCAGCGATATAATCCCAATTACAACTAAACTAAAAATAATCTTTTTCACTCTAAGTCCTTTTTTTAAACGCTTTGTTGATATATCGCATAATGTCGGTAAGTTCTTGAATGTTTTTTACACTTTCTTTTCTGCGCTCAACACGAATTATATCTGCTACAGTGTCATCAGGTAAATCATCCACTAATGGTTCCTTATAGTCTTTTTCAAACTCATATTCTTGAAGACTTAATTCCATTTTCTTCATATCAATATCAAGCCTAGTTATTTTTTCTTCAACATGTTTTTCGCTCTCTAACTGTTTTAAAACAAGCTCTTTCTGTTCTTCATAAAAGCCCTGTTTGTCAAACAAACAATAGACTTGTTTTGTGATTGCACTTATATTTCCGTGTTTGTCTAATAAGATTTTTTCTGAGGATGCCACCACATTATATGAAAATGGAACAATAAAAAGCAGTGCAAGAAATGCAGTAGTTCCACACCCTCCAATTAAATCACATTTATTTTTAATCATATTTGACACTCTTTTTTATTCATTCTCAAGCTCCAGAGGCTGTGAGAACAAGAAATTATTTAGTAACAATTATATCACGGCTTATCTATCATATACCCCATGCCGCGGACGTTGATTATGAAATCCTCTTTGAGATTTTTTTTGAGGCGGTTTATTTCGGCTCGGATGGTTGCGTTGTCTACTATCTGCTCGCTCCATACGTAGTTTTGAAACTGCTCAAAATCCACGATGCGCCCTCTGTTTCTTGAGAGGAGATCTATAATCTGGGACTGTCTTTTGGTAAGTATCTGCGTCTCTTGGTTAAATAGCAGCGTTGAGTGCTCTTGGTCGTAACTGTAGTTTTTTGAGAGCCTGAGATGTACTCTTGGCGTGGTGTCAAGGATTTTAACTCTGTTTACCCTAAGAGAGAGCTCTTTTAAATGAAACGGTTTTTTTAAGTAGTCGTTGCACCCTAGGTCATACGCACGCGAAATATCCTCTATGTCAACCAGAGCGCTTATATAAATCGCGGGTACATGTATCTTTAGTGCGTGAATCTTCTCTAAAAAACTCAGACCGTCAAGCCCCGGAACGGTGATGTCTAAGATGAGCAAATCATACGCACTCTCTCTTATAGCCTCTAGCGCTTTTAGTCCGTCAAAAAAGCTCTCTACCTGGTGCCCTTCGCTCTGAAGATATTCGCATATTGACTCATTAAGCATAACCTCATCTTCCAAAAGCAGTATCTTCATCAATCTCCCATCGCTTTGAACTTATAGCTAAATGTGGT
>NZ_JACUTS010000065.1 GCF_014859695.1 Sulfurimonas sp.
CAAGATCTGTATGTGATAGGTGATGTACTGTTTTATTGTTCATTTTTCTCTTTCTTGTTTATTTGATGTTACGCATTAAAACGAACACGTCCGTTTTAATGGCAGGGACAGATGTCCCTACAACCCCCTTGCCATGGAGTATGCCATTGGTTAGCATACCTAAAAGCTACGAAAAACTTTGTTTTTCGAGAATTACAAGGTTTATATTACACACTCTTCATGAAAGTGCGTAACATTAGTTATTTATCCTATTCTTTTATTGAGATTGAGCCCATAACTTCAAAAGTAGCGCTTGAGTCAATCTCTGCATGCGAGAGTGTTACTACGTCAAGCGAAAATCTCTCAAATATCTCTGCAATTGCACGGCGCAGTTTAGGATCAACAATAACAACGACCGGAGATACTCCTTTTTGAAGAAGCTCTGCCGCCTTTGCGCTTGTTGCCTGAATAAGAGCATTTATTTCGCCCACATTTAGCATAAGGTTTCTCGTACCGTCCCGTTCCTGAGACTTCTCAAGCATCAGCTGTTCTGACGGGGTATCAAATGTAAGAAGCCTTATTACCCCATCTTCGCCGGAGTACATTTTTGTAATAATTCGCGAGAGTTTTGCGCGAACCTGCTCGGTAATTATGTCGACATTTTTGGTAAACTCGGCTACATCTGCAATAGTCTCAAGGATTGTTAGCATATCTTTAAGAGGAATCTTCTCATGTAAGAGAGCTTTAAGAACCCTCTGGATGAGTCCGATAGAAGCAACCTTTAAAGTATCATCCACAATAATAGGAAAATCACTTTTGAGTTTGTCGATTAGTGTTTGAACCTCTTGACGGGTTAAGAGATCCTCTGCATTTTTCTTGATGAGCTCGCTCATGTGGGTAGAGATAACCGTAGCGGGGTCTACAACCGTATAGCCGTTAATAATTGCATCTTCTTTTAACTCAGGCGCAATCCAGAGAGCTTCAAGTCCAAAGGCAGGCTCCTTTGTTGGCTCTCCTTTTATCTCGCCTGTTGCCATGCCGCTGTCCATCGCCAAAAATTTGTCAGGCATAATTTTACCCTCGCCGATAGGTATTCCCTTAAGCAGTATTTGGTACTGTTGCGGCTGCAGGTGAAGATTGTCCCTTATGCGCACTTGAGGCATCAAAAAACCAAAGTCTGATGCTATCTTTCTTCTCATGGAGCGGATTCTCTCTAAGAGATCTCCTCCTTGAGCGCTGTCTGCTAAACGAATCAGCTGATAGCCCAAAGTAAGTTCGAGCATTTCAACCTTTAATATATCCTCTAGCGCAATCTCCTCCTCTTTGGCTATCTCTTCATGTGATTTTGCAGGACGCCGAGCCTTCTCTTTGGCTTCTTGCTCCTTTGTTTTTGATAATATACTGTTAACGTCAAGTATAGTCAGCTCGCCTTTTTCGTATTTATAGATGGACCAGCCAAGAAGTGCAAACATAATTCCCACAAATCCCATAGATGCTGTTGGTAAGCCGGGGACAAGAGCAAAAAGAATCATAATGAAACCTACAATCATCATGATTTTAGCATTGCCCATTATTTGGTTAATAGCTCCGTCTGCGAAGTTGTCTCCCTCTCCAGAAGAGCGTGTTATCATAATACCTGTAGCCGTAGAGATAATAAGTGCCGGAATCTGTCCGACAAGACCATCTCCGATAGTTAAAAGAGTAAAAACAGAAGCACTGTCGCCCACGCTCATATCATGTTGAAAAACTCCTATAAGAAATCCACCGATAATGTTAATGAGAGTGATTATAATACCGGCAACCGCATCGCCTTTTACAAATTTACTCGAACCATCCATCGCCCCGTAAAAGTTTGCATCCTGAAGGATATCGGCTCTTCTTCTTTTTGCTTCCACATCATCTATGAGCCCGGCGTTTAGGTCGGCATCAACCGCCATCTGTTTACCGGGCATAGAGTCAAGCGTAAAACGTGCTGCAACTTCCGCAACTCTTGTTGAACCTTTTGTGATAACCATAAAGTTTATAAGAACCAAGATTGAGAAGACGACGATACCGATGACATAGTTTCCGCCAACAACAAAATTTCCAAAACTGTTGATAATACTGCTTACTTCTTCGGGACCTTCGTGGCCGTGGCTTAGAATCATCCTTGTAGTAGCAATATTAAGGGCTAGCCGAAAGAGCGTAAGTATTAAGATGAGTGTCGGAAAAGTTGTTAAATCGGTAGGTTTTGGAACATAGAGCGATATGAGTAAAATAAGTACTGCAAGTGCCATAGACACAGTAAGTAAAACATCAAGCAAACCGGAGGGCAGTGGAACAATAATAATGGCTAAAATTGCCATTACAAAAACAACTACACTTAAATCTTTTTGACCAAGCAAGAAGTTTAGGGTAATGCCGATCTGCTGCCTAGTTGTTAATTTTTTTGCCAAGTTTTTACTCTAATACGTCTGCTAAAGTTAAATCTGCTAAAAAAGAGTCTATCTTACCTTGTAGTTTATTTAAAAATGGCCATATCGAGCACATAGAACCTTTGTCTAGCGGGCAGCTCTCAAGGGATGGTGCGCAATCAAAAACAGTTGGAACTTTGCCCTCAACAGAGGACATTATCTGCAACATGCTTATATCTTTTGGCTCACGCGCAAGCGCAAAACCGCCGTTAACGCCTTTATACGATTTTAAAATTCCATGTTTTGCCAGTGACTGCAAGATTTTTGCTAAGAAACTTTTTGGAATTGAGAGTTGGTTTGAAAGTGTTTCGCTGTCCACTGGAGCAGAGGCTTTCGCCAAAACTATAAGAGAGAGTATTGCATACTCACTAGCACGGGTTATTAACATATTATTTCTTTAATTAAATTTTCGTAAATTATATCAAAAGAAGTTGAAATAAAAGAATAAATTAGATATTATTTCACTTCAACTTTATACACTGAATTTGTGTGGACTGTTAGATTATATACCTTTTGGAGGCCATTATGGCTTTAGATTCGGCTAAAAAACAAGAAATTGTTGCAAAATACGGTCGTGGCGAGAATGACACTGGTTCAAGTGAAGTTCAAATCGCATTATTAACAACTAGAATCAGTGAACTTACTGAGCACTTAAAAGTGTTCAAAAAAGATCACGCATCAAGACTTGGTCTTTTAAAATTAGTAGGACAGCGTCGCCGTCTTATGAAATACTTTAAAAGAAAAGATAAAGATGCTTATCTTAAACTTGTAGCAGATTTAGGTATTCGCGACAATATCTAAATACCAAAACGAAGCTTTTTTGCTTCGTTTTTTCTTCTTTTGATTTTTTACTATTCTGTTTCCACTCTACAAATATCATAATCAACACCATTAAAAAAATCCTTCATCATTACGTCAAGCGCCAAAGATATTTTATATAAATGCTCTAAATTGAAATGTTTTTTGTTGTGGTAAATTTCTGCAACAGAAATTAATCCTACTGATTTTAGCCCAATAGCAAGAGCTAAATCTAACTGAGTCATCCCTTTTGCTTTTCTTATACGCATTACATTTGCACCAATAGTTCGATAAAGTGTATCTATATCTTCCTGATTTGCTATTTTGTGCATAAACTACCTATAGTTAAAGTTGATGTAAGTGTAATATCAATACAATCTAACATCAACTAACTATGGTTAGTTAGATTCAATATTAGGATAAAAAATGAAAAAAATAGCGTTGGCGGTATTGCTTGCGAGTGGTTTGATTGCTGCGGATAGTGGAAATTATATTGGTATTGACATTGGAAATACTAAGTTTGATATGAAATATTCTGCTGCTGGAGTTAGCGCAGAAGAGAGTGATGATGGCGGTTCCGCAACTTTCAAGCTTGGATACTATTATGATAAAAATAGCCGTGCATTTATTAGCTATCAAAATATTAATGTAGATGGCGGAGATGCTTATTATGCCGGTATTGGTTACGACTATTTAATCGGCGATAATGATATCAAGCCATTTGTCGGTGGTTTTGTAGGGTATGGTTCAGCGGAAGTTGATGATCTAGCAGATTTAGATATTTCAGGAGTTGTGTACGGTGCGCAAGCTGGTGTAAACTATGCTATAAATGAAAATTTTTCAGTTGAAGCTGGTTATCGTTATATGAAGTCAAATATGGAAGATACAATAACAGTGAGTGGTGTTGATGTTAAACTTGAGATTGACCCAATTTCAAACTGGTTCGTCGGTGTAAACTATAAATTTTAGTTTCTAATTCTCCTGTTGCCATGCTCTCTCAAGCATGGCAAATTCTCTATAAAAAAATCTCCACCGCTCTTTTTAAAGGGGAGAAATTCTCCAAACTCTCTCTTTCCCTAGTTAATTAAAAAATTTACATTTTATCTACAAGATTTTGTATTTCACTTCTGAGTGGAATAAGTTTGTTTTGTATAATATCCCAAATTTCATCTGCGTCAATACCAAAATAGTCATGTGCGATTATATTTCGAAAGTCTTTTATCTTTTGCCAAGGTATGTGCTGATGAGTTTTTTTAAATGATTCATCCAGACGAGTAATTGTTTCACCAATGACTACAAATTGCATTATAGAAGCATCGAAACTTTTTTGATCATTGTAAAAATCATCAGCATTTAAAAACTCTTGTGAATAGTTTTGAATTTTATCAATTGATTCTATTAACGACAAAAGATCAAATTTAATTTTAGACATAGATTGCATCTTTTAAGATAAACTCTTTTGCGTAGGGCTTTAGATACTTTTCTCTTGCTAGATCGACACTGCGATCGAAAGAATGAGATAAAAACTGTTTTAATGACTCTTTTGTGTCATAAACATCTATCAGGTTATCATCAAGCTCAATAAGCAGATCCACATCACTGCCATCCGTCTGTTCATCTCTTGCAAAAGATCCAAAGAGAGCTATTTTTGTGATGTGAAATGTCTTGCAAAGGTATGCTCTGTTTTTTTGTAAAAATGTAATGATTTCATTTTTTGTTTTCATAAAAAGTATTATAGCACGAACTGAAAATCAAAAACCATCAAATTAAGTTTATTTTAATGGGGGGGGGTAAAATGCTTCCTTATTTTGAAAAAAAAGGTAGTTTCATGGATGAGTGTTTAGATATTGATGAAAGTGTACGTTTGATGTATTATGAATATAGGTTGCAACATCTTGTAGGACAAGAAGTAGCAAACATATTTAGTTTAGATCATCTACTTACAATAATTGCTTTGTTATTTTCTGCTGGAGCTATAATGGTGGCATTTGCCCAAAGTTTCAGTTCAGGCAATAATGCACCTTTAGTGTATGGGATGAATCCAGCGGTTTTAATTGTAAGTTTAATTTTGACTGCTGTGCTTATTTATACTTTGGTTGTTAATCACAAATACAACGCTAATGAACATAAGTTGAGTACAATGATAACATCAACACAGAAAAAGATTACAGAATATAAGAAAAGGCTTGAAAAATGAAAAAAATAGGATTAAGTATTATTATGAGTGTTGTTTTGAGTAGTTTAGCTTATGGCGATTGTGTTGCTTTGGAGAATGCATGTGTAACTCAAAAAGAAATGAATGCATGTTATATTAAAGGCTTTTTTTGTAAAAACAACAGAGATATAAATGCGTATGATGGAAATGAAGATGCATTAACAAATATAGCTTTAGCAGACTTGTATGAAAACGGTATTGGTTTAGAGCAAAATGATTTTAAAGCAGCAAAGTTTTATGAAAAAGGGTGTGAAGGGGTAAAGGGTATACTCTTTAATGCTACTGATCAAGATATTTCATTGAGTTGCTACAATGCTGCTGTTTACTATCAAGAAGGAAGAGGGGTCAATCAAGACTATAAAAAAGCGATAAAATTATTTAGAAAAGCAACTGATAAATATTTTTATAATACTCGATTTGATTTAAACAAATATTTTGAGTAGAGACTGTAAATTTAACTGTGTAAACCTTTAAAGCTGGGTTTATTTGATTAACTAATTAAGTAATTCCAAATCAAGGTTTAGTGTTCAGGATGACGGTTTTATGGTTATCCTGAACTTGGTTTAGGTTCTAAAAAAGGTTTTTTTCTGATGGCTCTATTTTAGAAAAATCTCAACCGCTCTTTTTAAATCCTCCTCGGTATCTATGCCAAACCCTGTGCTTGTAACTTTTACCATGCTTATCTTCTTTTGATGATAAATAGCACGCAGCTGTTCTAGTTTTTCTATATCTTCAATAGGCGCATCATTAAGATTGCAAAACTCTTTTAGACTTTTTTTACTAAAACCGTATATACCTATGTGACCGAAGTATTGCGCTTCTCCGCTTCTGTTGAAAGGGATTGGGGAGCGAGAGAAGTAGATGGCGTTGTCTTTGTCGTCTAGTATCACTTTTACCAAGTTGGCATCTTGCGCCGCTTCGCTGTTTATGGAGTTGTAGCAGCTTGCCATGATGAACTCTTCACCCTTTTGTTTTAGCTCTTCCAATCTTTTTATGAGCTTTTCGACAACATCCGCCTCAATAAAAGGCTCGTCCGCTTGGACATTAATGATAAGCTCATCATCATCTACTTTTAGTATATTTGCGCACTCATTGATGCGGTCGGTGCCGCTTTTGTGCGTTGTTGATGTCAGCATCGCCTCAATGCCGTGCGCTCTGCATGTGGAGAGTATAAGCTCATCATCAGCCGCAACAACGACTCTGCCCAGATGTGCAACTCTTTGAGCAGTTCGCACTACCATCGGAACTCCGTCGATGTCTGCTAAAACTTTTTGCGGAAATCTGCTTGAAGCAAGCCTTGCCGGAATAATTATCATTTAAAGCCTTTAATAATATAATGGCAAAATTATATCCAAAAATGAACTTTTAGGAATTGCATATATGCTTCTTTATCAGCCGCAAGAGGGCTACTGCTACAATAGCGACTCAATCTTTTTATATGACTTTATAAATCATTTTAAACCTAGAGGAAAAGTTTTAGATGTTGGAGCAGGGTGCGGTGTTGTGGGACTTTTGGTCGCACGAGACAATGAGAGAGTTGAACTTGAAGCCGTTGAGAAGCAGGATGTTTTCGCAGAGTATGCTTCTATTAATGCAAGAGTAAACAAGATAGAGCTCAAGCTTTACAAGAGTGATTTTTTGCAGATAAGCGAAGATGTGAAGTATGATTATATTATTTCAAATCCGCCTTTTTATCATGATGGTGTTACAAAGAGTGAGAATAAGATGTTATTTAATGCACGCTATAATGTCAACTTACCGCTAGGGGAGTTTTTTAAAAAGGTCTCAAGACTCTTAAAACCAAGGTCTCATTTTATTTTCTGTTATGACGCTTCGCAGTTTGGACTCATCTGCACGGAGCTTGCAAAAACAAATATGAGAGCGGTTGATGTACGCTTTATTCATCCTAAGCAGGACAGGGCAGCATCGCTTGTGATGGTTCATGCCAGAAACGGCTCAAAGTCGCTTATGAAAATTTGGGCGCCATTTATCAGTTTTGATGGGGAAGAGTTCTCAAAAGAGGCTCAAAATATATATAAAAAAGCACGGACACAAAGTATAAAATGTCAAATATAATTAAAAAAGACGGATACAATTACATTTTTGATGCCTCAGCATGCAGCTCTTGTGAGGCAAGATGCTGTACGGGAGAGAGCGGGTATATCCATGTGAGTGCCTCGGAGATAGAGAGTATTGCCGACCTATTGGGATTAGAGACACAAGCGTTTAGCGAAAAATACCTTTTTAAACACGGGTACAGATACTCTATAAAAGAGAGAAAAATCGGGGAGAGTTATGAGTGCGCTTTTTACAATAAAGAATCAAACGGATGTGCAATATATGAAGCAAGACCCCAGCAGTGCAGAACTTTTCCTTTTTGGGACTACTTTAAAACAAGGGTTGATGAGTTGAAATTAGAGTGTCCGGGAGTTGTTGATGCGTAGTATTTTAAAATTATCTCTTTTTCTTGTCACACTTCTTTTTATACTGGGGTGTTCATCTAAAGAGGTAGAAGTAAAAGGGCATGAGAAAGTTTTTGAGAATGAGGACCTGTATATACTCAATGCTCTTTGGCTTGAGGAGAAGCAAGATTACAATGGCTCATCAAATATATTTAATATACTCTATTTAAAAACAGATAAGAAAGAGTACCTCTACCGCTCCCTAAGAGATGATTTGGCGGCAAATGAAAACGAGCGAGTTATAGAGCGAGTCAATGAAATTGCAGGAGATAAAATAGATGATTTTGAGCTTGTAAGGATTAAAATAGTAGCCCTTATGAGAGCAGATAGATTGGTAGAAGCAAAAGAGCTTGCAATCAAGCTTGTCGCCAAGTCAAACAGCGTTGATGATTATCTGCTTGTAAGTGAGATATATGTAAAACTAAAACAGTTTGACACCGCGGTGAAGTATCTAGAGGGCGCATATATTAAAGACTATAACGAGAAGATACTTGAAAAGATGGCAATCATTTTGTACGTCAATCTAGAGAGAAAAAAAGATGCCATAGCACAGCTTGAAACTCACTCTAGGATAAACGGCTGCTCAAAAATCATCTGCTCAAAACTCATCGCTTTCTATAGCAATGACAACAATATTGAAGGTCTTTTATCGACCTATTTAAGACTCTATAAAATAGATTCAAGCAGAGATATAGGTGAAAAAATAGTTCAGATATATGGGTATAAAAAAGATTATCCAAAGATGATAGAGTTTTTGGAGCAGAGCGGGATTAACAATGAGCTGCTTTTTCAACTTTATGTGCAGACAAGAAACTATAAAAAAGCAGTTGGTGTCGCAAAAGAGCTCTACAAAGAGAGCGGCGATGTTAGCTATCTCGGACAGAGTGCAATTTTTGAGTATGAGAGCGCTGAGGACAAGAGCAACAAAGCTATGCATAAAAGCGTTATCTCAAAGCTTCAAAAGGTAATAAAAACAAAAAAAGAGGGTATGTATCTTAACTATCTCGGCTATCTTTTGATTGATCATAGTATAGATATAAAAAAGGGGATAGAGTACGTAAAAGAGGCACTTGAGATAGAGCCGAACTCTATCTACTATCTTGACTCTCTTGCATGGGGATACTACAGGCTTGGTGATTGCCAAAGGGCTGCAAAAATTATGAAAAAAGTAGCAAATATGGAAGGCAGCAGCAATGAAGAAGTTGTAGAACATATTGAAGCTATAAAAGAGTGCGTAAAAAACAAAAAGGGTAAAAAGTAGAATGATTTTAGATGAGATAATAAAAAGAACAAGAGAAGACGTAATAAAAAGAGAGAAAGAGTTTTCACTCGACTGGTTGGGACGTTCGCTCGCTTTTAATGCAAGAGCGCCAAGAGATGTTTTTCCGTATTTGACTGCAACGCAAGAGGACCCGTACAGAATTATTGCCGAGGTAAAAAAGGCTTCTCCTTCAAAAGGGGTAATTCGTGAAGATTTTGACCCGGTAGCAATTGCGCAGAGTTATGAGAGAGGAGGGGCAAGCGCTATTTCTGTGCTCACTGAGCCTCACTTTTTTCAAGGCAATTTGGATTATTTGGGACAGATAAGAAGATATGTTGGTATTCCGCTGCTTAGAAAAGATTTTATAGTTACCAAATATCAGATACTCGAAGCTATGGTTCACGGGGCGGATTTCATCCTTCTTATCGCCGCTGCTCTTAGCAAGAGGGAACTAAAAGAGCTTCTTGGATATACAAGACACCTCGGTATGGAGGCGCTTGTTGAGGTTCATGACAAGGGTGATTTGGTAAAAGCCATTTACGCGGGAAGTGATATTATCGGGATAAATCACAGAAACCTGCAAACTTTTGAGATGAACATGCAGCTATCGTATGAGCTCATTCCGATGATACCAAACGGGAAAGTAATCGTTGCAGAGAGCGGAATATACGAACATGGACAGCTTGAAGATCTCTCTAAAGCGGGAGTTGATGCTTTCTTGGTAGGTGAATCGCTTATGAGAGAAAAAGATGAAGAAGAAGCGCTTAGAAATTTGAAATATGGAAAAAATAAAAACGCCTAAAAAGAGGCGAACGCCTCGCACGCGCTTAGAAA
>NZ_JACUTS010000171.1 GCF_014859695.1 Sulfurimonas sp.
AAGAAAGGTAATGCAAATGCTTACTATCACAGACAAGCAAATTTTTGGGCAATGTATGACACTACGGGAGGAAGATGGTAATGATAAAAATATTTTTAGCCTTTGTTGTATTAGCTGGGATTGCGAGTGCTACAGAGGTAACACTATGTCAATTTAAAAATGGTATAGGATATGCAAACAGTAAAGTTATATGCGAAGAAAAATCTTACACAACAATTCAAGACATGTATGCAGAGGGTTGGAGGTATAAAGGAACTTTTGAAATTAAAGATGAAGCTTATTTAGTCATGGAAAAGGAAAATAATAAATGAGACCAAAAAGTTCTTTATTGGCTATTTTAGCAACATTTATGTTCTCTGGATGTGTGACCTCACAAACTCCACAAGTTGCAAATATAGATAAATTAGATAGCTTTAGAGACTATATTTTTAAAAAAAGATCGAATGAGAGCGGCAACTATGATCTTGTCGCAACAACAGTACATAAAACTCTACTTGAGTTAAGAGTGTTTAACGAACCAACTTCAACAGCAGATGCTACAGATGTTTTAAAGGTACTAGATGATGCAAAAACTTACTGTAGTGCAAAAGGCGGCAATCTAATCTACGGAGATGGTTCTATAACAGCAATTGAAAATTTACCAACGGCATTTAGCTTTGATTATATTGCTTACAAAAATGATATGCAAAAACAAGAATCTGGAAAATTTGATGGCTTTTTAAAATGCACTAATTCACAAGACAATTTTGAGATAGAGTATATGGTTGATAATGTTGATTTGAAAAGAGATTACATGATAGATGGAGGATATATGCAAACCTATTCAAGATATTTTTTAATCAATCATAAAAAACCTCAAAACGATAATCAAAAAACTTGGCAAAATGGAAGTAAATACAGCAACTATGCAAAAGATAAGAGCATTAAAGAAGTTTTAGCTTTAGAAAATAATACAATTCCTTGGAAATATGAGAAGGCAAGTGGAGCATATAAATATTGCACTCTCAACGGTGGAATGTTTTTAGTGAAAAATCAAATCACAAAAAATAAGCCAATAAATATTGATGAATATTTAATCCAAAGAGCGAACTCAATGAATGAGAGCCAGTTGGAGTGTTCAGAGAGAAGAAAACAAGGCAAAGGGTGCTACATCATGTCTCATTACACTTTTACAGATAATGATAAGCTCTTTTGTAAAAATCCAAATAATACTGATCAAGAGTTTACATTACAGCATCAAAATGATTCACTTGTTTATAAAAATGCTTTAGAAAAGTTTTGATAGAATAAAGAATAATAAAACAAGAAGTATCAAATTACTTCGCTTGATGGATAAAAGATGCCGTTTTTATTGCTTTTAATTGCACTGTTTATTTTTGCGTTACTTCGTGGAGAGCATGATGCGTCGTTTGTTATTTTGATGATGATTGTTGTTGCACTACTCGTAACATACTATAAACCGTTTAGAGACTCTTTGAGAGAGTTTTTTTAGGAGGTATTTATGTCGGCTTTAGAAATTGCACTTCTTCCCTTAGTACTTTTTATAAAAAATAAATAAACTCTTCCTTTTTGTTTCTAAAATTACTGCTTTTATAAATTAATATTTTATAAAAATACATAAATTGAAAACAAACCTCTTGCTTTTGTTTTAAAAAATAGCTAAAATATAAATTATGAATTTACAAAATG
>NZ_JACUTS010000008.1 GCF_014859695.1 Sulfurimonas sp.
TGTTTTCATGCTTTAGATTAAGCAACTTTGATTCCTTGGTGCGTAAGGTCAGTAAGCAAAATAAAAAAGACTGTGCTATATACATGTATAGTAATCCCGATAATATTGGTATATATAATAATATAAAATGTGGTGTGTCAAGTTCAAAAAGGATGTTAGGAATAATGGAGCATTTATCTACTACTGGAAAATTCATATCTTTTGAGAAGAGCTATGGGGAACTACAAAATGACGACTTATTAAATTTTCTACAAAATAATATGAAAAAAGTTTCTACTCTAAGAGCTAGACCGGTGCTAGCATATTTATCAGCTGTAAATAAAAATGTATCTTCAAATTTAATCAATATCTCCAATGAAGATATAAAACATTTTGTTAATTTAATTAATGATGTGCCGGAAAACATCCAAGAAATAGATATTATCCTTCACAGCAGAGGTGGATATATGATAGTTGCAAGACAGCTAGTTGAAATCATTCGAAAACGCTTTAAAAAAGTAACATATATAATACCTTATATAGCACATTCTGCGGCAGCAATGATGACTATGTCGGGGGATGAAATAATAATGACACCAGAGAGTTCAATGAGCCCATTTGATGTTCAAATGCCATCACCAGCAAGCAACGAATATTACCCTGCGGCAGAACTAAAAAAAATTGCAAATGAAGCCAGACATGCTCACAATCCATTTAACCCATTTATATCAAAAGCACTTTACAAAGATTGGGATAGCAGAACAATCAGAAAAATAATTTTTGATTGTAGTATTTCAATATCAATGACAAAGAACTATACTATATACTGGCTTATGAAATATATGTTCAATAATTTTAAGGCTGTTAATTATAAATTTAGCTATTATTTAGTGCTTCCATGGTGGATAAGACTTACAAAAAACGGAAGGACTGCTCATAAAATAGCATCTTTTTTTACAAACCCTAAAATACATATAGCGCACAATAATCCTGTTATGTTTAATGATATTAGTGATATAGGACTGAATATTCAATGTGCAGACAGTGAACTATTGTCAATATTAAGGGAAACATATATTCTTACAGATGAACTGTTTGACAGAAGTATTTTTACAAAACTATATATTAATGATAAGCAACATGTGTATACGCATAAAAAAGAGATATAGATTGTCTCTGACACGAAATTTTTAACGCTCCGCCTAATAAGAAAAAACAGATGTATCGTAAACTTCTATCTCTTCATTTTTAATTTTTACAGCCCAATTGTGCTGTAGAATATCACGGTCAAAGTTATACACGATTAATTGCCCATGAGCATTGTCCATATAATTAACACCAAGATTCAGACACATAGAAGCTTGAGCAGCAACAAATAAATGGATATTCCTACCTGGTTTAGCAAGCGTCCGTAAGTAATATGAAATATCTTTTAAAAGCTCTGTTTGTATCTCTTCACTTGCAACATTATCATGACGAGGTTCTACCGATAATCTAAGGTAGAGAGTATTATTTCTAAGTTCAATAGGTATTGTGGTCTTTTCCATTAAAAATGTATAAGATAGTGCTATGCCAATATCTTCATTGTTTTGGTTAAATCTATAAATTTCAGCATCAATTGTGTTAGCACCATAATGTAACATATGCACTATCTTTTCTGCATTTGTTGACATAGGCGGAAGGACATACCATTTTCCACCATCTTTATATCTATTAAAATCCATTATTTTAGTATTAGAGTAAGCGTTCCTTACTAATGTTCCTAATAAAAACAAGTATGGGAAACTACCTAAAGCTGCTAAATATGCTCTTGATGATTCTTTATTCTCAATCCTTTCTTGAATGAGTTCTCGATTAAAATAATAGTTCTTTTTTACTTCATTAACATCATAAGAATCAATCCGTTTTAAGTCAACAGGATTTATTTTACTTTTTTCTCTTCTGGGCACAATATCTTTAGGAGATTTTATATTTCTTTTCCAACTTGGTTTTTTAATATGAGTTAGCGATAGAAGTTTTCCTGCAATTCTATTAATAATCCCACCTTTTACACCATCAACATCAAAAGCTTTATTAATCGGTGTGCTTCCAAAAGCATTTTCTAGTAAAAGCTTATTATTAAACGCATGATCACTTAATAAAAAAAACATATCGCTTCTCGTTTTTTTCACCCACTCAAAATATTTTATTCGCTTAGTAGGTTCTCCCATTTATCAGCAAAATTTTCAAGAGGATTTACCGGATTAGTCACATAGTGCATTCCATCTTTTGTAGGAATATTATCTAGTTCAGACAGTATTGTAATCAATGCATCATGTATATTATCCTCTCCCTGATAAGCTGTTGCTGCTAATGTTGTTATTATAATAGATATTGGTTTATCCTCTTTATCATCTTGAAACAATATATCTCTATGTCTTTTTAGTATCATTATCGCTTTTTGCAAAGGAGAGGTAATTGAATTGTCTGGGATGTCTTCTACATGCTCAAATGCCATCTTTAGTCTTTCATCATATGCAGTTTTTTTGACAATCAGACGTTTTTTAAACCATTCGTGAAAGCCTTTCGGGTTGCTTCTTGGCCAGTTTGTATCAACAATAGGATAATTCCCATTTGTATTATCAGTAATTGCTAGAGCATACTTCATATATGGATCACTAGAATCGAAGGCTACTTTTCTTTCTTCAAGGAGTCTTACAAAACCAATCTTATCTGGTATTGCAGGAAGAATATCCATATGAAACTGTGCAGATTCTGCATACTCCATAGTCCAACATCTTTTGCCTTCAGTTGCTTCTTTTTTGAAGTTATGTTTTTTTACATATTTATTGATTTCATAACCAACCATCTCTTTAGCTGATTTTTGAGAAAATTTATGGATATCAAATTTATTTAACACGCATACCGCATCTAAATCAAAGTCATCTTTTTCATTCAAAGGTTTTATTGCAGTTCCGAGCCTAATAGAACCTTGAGAATAAAGCTTAGGAGAATAATTTTAAGTGTTGATTCATCTCTGTCAAACCAGTCTCCTACGCTTAAATATCTATTTTCTGCCGATTTCATAACATCGCCAGAAATTTTTAAAGATTCAACCATTGCTTCTAACATTTTATTTTTTATAGCAACATCCATTAGCATAACCTTTTGTGAGAGTACCAGAAGTATAACTAAATATGTTTTTTTATGTATTATATTTCAGGTAACGTCTTGATTCTGATAAACTTAAAATCTAAAGATTACTAGAATGAAAAATTATATTTGACAATTTACAAACTTTGCAGTAATCTATTTCATTAAAATTAAAAGGAATGATTCAATGCCTGTCCGCAAAATAAAAATGAATCACTTCTCTGTAACCGGAGTATTCTATAGCTTCAAGAATGATAGGCATATAGAATTTGAATCATCCCTAGAACGTGACTTCTTTTTACTTCTTGAGATGGATGAGAGTGTAGAGTCTTACGAAGAGCAACCTGTAACTCTTTATTACACATACCTAAATCGAAGAACCCCTTATACTCCGGACTGCATTATTCACTATTTTGATGATGACAAACTTTCATGTATCGTAGAAGTAAAACCCTCAAAAGTTATTAAAGATAAAAAGGTGTTCCTAAAGCAAAAATTTGAACAAATTGAACAATACCTCTATGAAAATGATATGGATTTTAAACTAATTACAGAATTTGATATACGAACACAAAGATTAGAAAACTGTAAATATTTATATGGCTTTGCAGATGTGCCAAGCAATCCAGAGTACGCAGATACGATCACTAATATTGTTCAAAAGGCTAAAGAAATAAGTTTTTCAAACCTTCAAAATCTTTGCTCTGAGGATAAATATATTCAAGCATCATACACTCCATATATCTGGCATCTTATTTACAAAAGACATTTATATATAGATATGGACCAAGCCATATCCAACAACTCTATCATAAGGCTTTCTCATGGAAATGTATGAATTTAAAAAAGGTACTGTTTTTACATACCAAGGTAAAGAATATGAGATTGATAAGCATGTGGATATGGATTATATACTCGCAAAGGATTTAGTCACTCACAAGAATGAATTACTTGCTATATCAGACATAACAAATAATACACCAAATAAAAATCTTGATAGGATTGATGATATAGCTGACGAAGATTGGGAAGTAGCAAAAAATAGGCTAGAAATTATAAGACCTATTATTGAGCAAGGTCTTGGGAAAAAAGAACTCCTAGCGATAGCTAAACAACACAATATCCATCAAGCGACTATTTATAGATGGAAAGAGAAATATGAAGCGACAGGCTTATTGCAGTCGCTAGTACCAAATATAAGGAACAGAGGTCCTAAAGGACATACAAGAATTGAGCAAGCAGCCGAATTAATTATGAATAAAGCAATTGAAACACTATATCTTGATAAACAGAAGCTCCCTGTTCGTGCTGTATATAGAGAAGTGCAAAAAAGATGTAGAAATGCAGATGTAACGCCGCCGCATGAAAATACATTCAGAAGACGTGTTAAAAAACTATCCCAAGAACAAATAGTTGCTAAACGGGAGAGCAGAAAAATAGCTGATAGAAAATATAACAATATGGATGGCATGTTTCCTGATGGATTATTTCCACTAGAAACTGTACAAATTGACAATACACCAATGGATATTATATTAGTAGATGAAGTAGAAAGAAAACCAATTGGACGACCTTATCTAACAATTGCTATTGATATCTACAGCAGAATGATATTTGGTTTCTATATAGCACTTGAAGCACCAAGCTATTATAGTGTGAGTCAATGTTTGGCAAATGGTGTTCTTAGCAAAGAAAGATATCTTCAACACATTGGTGTAGAAGGAGACTGGAAGATATGGGGCATACCAAAAAATATAAACCTCGATAACGGTCCTGAATTTCAAAACAAGGAACTTAGAAGATTTTGTGAACAATACGGGATAACCGTTACTTACAGGCTTCCCGGAACCCCAAATCTAGGTGGAAATATTGAAAGAGCCATCGGGACATATATGAGGGAAGTTCATACATTACCGGGGGCTACCTTCTCTAATCCAACCCAAAGAGGTCAATACAACTCTGATAAAGAAGCATCGCTCACTCTAAATGAACTTGAAAAGTGGATAACTGAGTTTATTGTAAATGTCTATCATACAAGAATTCATGAAACTTTGCAAACTACGCCTATTAGTAAATTTGAAGAGGGTGTCTTCGGAGATGGCAAATACCCAGGTACAGGAATACCGGCTAAAATAGCAGATGAAAATAGATTTAAAATAGACCTATTACCCACTTTTAACAGAACAATACAGCAGCCCGGCGTTAAGCTTGATAATATAACTTACTATGCAGATGTATTAAGACGCTGGATTAAAGCAAAAGATGAAAAAACCGGCAAGCCCAGACAATTTGTATTTAAACGAAATCCAAGAGATATAAGCACCATCTATTTTTATGATCCTGAAATCAAAGAGTATTTTCCTCTGCCTTACAGAAATGTCAGCTATCCACCAATGTCAATGTGGGAACTACATGAAATCACTAGAGAGCTAAAAGAAAAAGGCAGAGAAAATTATGATGAGATGGAAATATTTGCAGCGTACGAGCGTATGGATAAAATAAAAGAAGAAGCTAAAAAATCAACTAAAACAAGCAGAAAAATAGAATCATCAAAAAAGACACATAAAAAACGCAATGAAAATCAAAAGATTATTCTATCAGATGATAAAAAGCCAATTAATAGTGAATTTGATGCATTGTTTGACAATGTACAGGCATTTGATGATATAGAAGTTTTTGCAAAGGGTGACGATGAGTAATGAAGAACATTTAAGTAACCTACATCCGTCAGCTTTAGCTGTTCTTGATAAATCAAAACAAGAGCGTATTAAATTTTTAGATACAGATAAATGGATTGGATACCCAAAAGCGCAGGAAGTGCTTCAACAACTAGAACGACTCTATAATATGCCGAAAAAACTTCGTATGCCAAACATGCTTTTATATGGAGAAACCAATAATGGTAAGAGCTCTATAGTTGATTACTTTTGTAAAAAACATATGACTGAAAACAATGATGAATCAGTCATCATACCAATTGTCAATATCATGGCTCCCGAAGGACCTGATTTGAATGCGTTGTATGATGCAATACTCTATGAGATGATGGTGCCTTTTGCGAGTACAGCAAAGAAGAGTAAAAAACTTCATCAAATTCAATATTATTTTGAGCAAACAAATGTCAAGATGCTTATTGTAGATGAAATACATAACATTCTCAGCGGGACTATTGGCAAACAAAAAGAGTTTATGAACGCACTAAAGAATTTGAATAACACCCTGCAAATTCCTATAGTTTTAGTCGGAATAAAAGACGCGCTTAGGGCTACAAGCACAGATGCCCAGATAAAGAACAGATTTCCGCCTACGCATCTTCCCCAATGGAAACTAGACCAAGAGTATTTAAGTTTACTTGCCAGTATAGAAAAGTTATTACCTCTTAAAAAACCCTCTAACCTAGCTAGAACAAAAGAGATAGCTTTAGATATATATAATCAAACTGATGGGTATATAGGGGAGATTATAACGCTCCTTATGCTTGCAACTGAAAACGCAATTGATACTTCTACCGAATATATATCATTGGATGGATTAAAGAAATGTGGATATAAGAGAGAAACAGGAATGTACTGATGATATCTTATGTAACTGCATTCATAGATTTATCTCAAAAACCTTTTGTGTTGCACCCACATCCTCATGAAGATGAACTTCTTAGTTCTTGGCTAGTTAGAGTCTCCGTGGCTCACGACACCATGCCTTGTTCGTTGATGAATATGCACTTTCCTGAATATAAAAATATCATTTTTTCAAGAGATTTGGACGTTTGGGCAAACGATGATTTATTGGCAAAGCTGTCTATAAAAAGCAATTTGCCAGCGGAAACACTTTTCTCCATGACACTTCAAAGCTATCGTGGTATTTTGCAAAAAAAGATACTTACAAATACCGGGAATAATATGCTTTCTCCCATTGTGTCACGTGCCAGAAAAAATCAAAAGCATGGACTAAAATATTGTCCGCTATGCTTGGCAGAAGATTCGGCTCCCTATTTTAGAAAGATTTGGAGAGTCTCTTTTTACAGCGTTTGTTTAACACATAGAATACTCTTGTTAGACAAATGTTGCAAATGCAAGAAACCTATTTCATTTTATAAATTCAAAGATGATGCAGGATTCACAAAATGCTGGTTTTGTGGACAAAAATTATCGTTATGCACGAGTATCCCCGTAGCCGATAATGAATATTTAGCGATTAAAAAGTTGAGCGATATCATTTTGGATAAAAAATATAAATATGCGAATCAAGAGATTAGTGTGTTGGACTTTTTTACCGTTTACCACCAGATAGCAAAAATACTGAATCCGCATTCTTCTCCAAGCAATAGGCTAAACCCTTGTGAATCGTTAAAGCTTTCTATTCGATTTTGGGAGGAATTTGACAACCTACTGAACGGTAAAAATATTTCTGCTACCACTCAGAAAAGTGTTTTGTCAAAAGATATGACATATATTCCAGCGTTTTATAAAAAAAAATTAGACACTCTGTAGTATGTTAATTATAATAAAGAAGATTCCCTATCTTTACTATTGAGCGCTTTATATCAAAGAGAGAAATTTTAGAAACCTTGTCCCCTTATTCTTTTAAAAATGCTTTCATAACTGCAGCATTTGAAATCATATTTCTATATGTATCTAAAAACTTCTGAATTTCATCTCTTAACTCTTCTATGGAAAAATCAAGGTTACTGTAAAAAACTTTATCTCCATGAGCAATCTTATTCCTGAATTTCAATAGTCTGCTATCAATCCAAATTTTATCTGCAGCTAAAGTAGTTATTTCCATCCCTAAAGATAAACATATTTTTTCGAGCACATCAATATTTAAATTAGATTCAGCGTCAATCATCTTAGCACTCTCACCATAAAATTTTGTTATATTTGAACCATTGAGTATAAAATCTATAATTTCTTTTTTATGTTTTATGTTTTTTACAGAAGGTGCATTCTCAAGATGGTTCAGTAACCCTGTAGCTAAAAAATTTGATTTTAATACATCATATGTAAGTCTTTGACTTATAACATATTCTAAATATGTTTGAGATGCTACTTTAATGTAACCTTCCCAATGGGCATAAATCAATAAAAACGCTACTCTTAAGTAATGATCCTTGCTAATTCCTTCTTTGGCAGATGTCAAATTACTAATTACTAATGACATTTCTTTTTTTCTCCATGCCAGTTCAGAATCCAATGTGTCTTCTAAGTGGCTAAGTGTTTTGACCTTCATTGCTAGTTAAATTTTTCTTTCCCATATTTTACTAGGACACTAAATCTATTAATTGATCGTGTTCCATATTTTGTATTATCTATAAAATATTCATCATTTGATAAGTTTTTAGAAGTTTTATTTATTAAATCCTTCAGCTCAGTATCACTTTTATAAGAATAGCTCAGCCCAATTGCTATTACTTCAAAAATAGACAAAGAGAACGGTCCAAGATATTTAGCTTTTTCTACGCTATATTTCTTAAAGCTATTGTCTTGCAAGGTATCATCCAACAACATAAACACTTTATTAAATATCTCTTCTTCGGCATCTTTGTCAAAATTTTCATCTAAAAAAACAGTTTTCATGGCATCTGTTAATAACTCCGTTAAATCTGTATATTTTTTTATCTGATCTTGTTTTACATGTCTATAGACAACAAATCTTAAAACAATTTCCATATAGGCTTGCTCTTGTTCCTGTTTTATTGTTAATGGCAAACAACTTCTAAAATGCTCATTTTCAGATAATTTTTTTATCCAATCATATATTTTATGATCAATCATAATCAGTAAACAATTGCGAACTTCTTGCTCAGAAAGTCTACTTCCACCAGTGTTTAATCTTTGAAACAACTCATATTTCGCATTCTCATCACTTTCTTTCTTAATAATTTTTACATCAATTTTTTCTCTTTTGAAGGCTCTTTTTATTTCTGCAGGTATTTCATTTTCTGGGTTAGAATGACTCCAATAAATACCTTCAAGAGATGGGATATATTCTGTTCCTATTAACTTTAATGGAGGGACAATTTTTTTATTTTCATCCTCAAATATTCCTAAAAAAGAAAATATTGTTGATAGTCTCTGCAAGCCATCAACTACATCCCAGACCCCATCATCTCTTTGAGCAACAAAAATTGATGGCAATGGGATGCCAAGCAAAATCGATTCAATTAATTTACTTTTTTGAGAATCTGTCCACCGATAAATTCGCTGAAATTCCGGATGGATATCTATTTCTTTATCTCTATAAAGATTAATTATCTCTCCTATCGACATAGGATATGCATCTGTATGAATCTTTCGTCTATTCTGATCTATTTCTTTTTCTATTTTTTTCAATTTAATATCCTTATTCTAGTGTGGTCCTAAAAATCTATCACCATTGAAATGAATCATATGATCTGGGTTGTCTGCTATCCAGACTTCAGTTTCCCATGCAATATCTGCAGCATGCTTCCTAAATTCTTTTTGATCTGGGAATGCGGTAACATAAACTCTACCAACCTTACACTCTTTCAAAGCATCTTCCAACTCAAGCCAACGCTTGGGAGAAACTGGACCTCTGCTTGTTACAGCTTCTATTAAAAAAAGCCATTTTTTATCTTTATCATATACAACAACATCCGGTAGTTTATCATGAGACATTGGAGGAACTCCCAATTTCAATAAATAATCATCTTCTAAATGCAAAAACTTTCCGCCTTCCTCTCTGCTACTAGCTGTGTCTCCTATATATAGTACTACACCGGATTTTCCTATAAATCTAGGACAAAACTCATGAACTATATCTGCATGTAATTCGTTATGTTTTCCAGGCGATAACGTTATCTCTTTCCCACTAGGCAATACAACTGGTATTTTAGTTTTATGAATTTTTTTGGAATACTGTTCTATAAGCGAAGGCACTTCATCTAGATGTTCTTGCACTTTTAATTTCCATTTGCCATGAGGGTACGCATGTAATATATTAATAACACTACGATTTAAAGAATAATTATTTTTACTACTATTTGTAGCCCTTGCTGCGTCATCTCTATTTCTCTCAATTAATCCAGCCTGTTCAAATTGATGTAGTGTCTCTTTTCTGATTGACTCTCTGCTATTAGTTGCATACTTATGTTTATACTCTTTTTCTATAAATTTCATAATTTGATGCGTTGTTAATAATGGTGCACTCACTTTTTCCCATATATCTGCAGGTTTTATATTTGCTAATGCTAAGAAAACTCTTTGTGATCTATCGTTTTGCTGAGGCTTTGGCAGCTCTAGTGCGGATAAAATTTTTCCTGCATCTTCTAGCTTCTTTGCTATCAGCAAATCAACATTCTGTTCCACCATTGTTTAACCCTTAAATAGATATTTTAAAACTATTCTATCTAACGTTTCTTGAGTTACTTCTATGTCCACCAATTTCTTACCAATAGATTTTACAATATCTCTAGATGGAAACTTCATTACCCTAATTTCTGTGGCATTAACCTGTGTGTTCCCCGACAAGCAGCGAAAGTAACTATCCATAAATGTAGAATTAAATACTGCAGCTACTCCTAGTGCTTCTTCAAAATTCATCAAAGAATTTTGAACCCCGATGTAGTTTAATTTATTTCCAAATCCCACAAGTTCACTTCCATTGTTTGGCTTGTATACACCTGCAGTTAAACGTTTTTTTTCATCTTTGCTTGAAAAACGTTTCAGTAGAACATAAACATTATTTGTAAGTAAATGCTTACTTGAACCATCTACGACTCTAAACGTAACATCTTTTTTGTGCTTACCAGACCATGAAGCGGTCATTAATTGTACATTATGTGGACGTAACAATGGTACAGTGTTATCAATAATACTCTTGCCATCTACGATATATTCTCTTGTTCTATGTTCAACTATTGGACCAGTTGAAATATAATAACCAGAATTAGAAAAGGTATTTTTTAATTGGTTTGCTTGCTGCATTATATAAGCATCACTCTCAGTTTCAGGAATATGAATTATCATTAAGTCGTAAGACGTGTCAAATATAAAAGCATTATCATAACTTTTTCCATTTTCATTAGATATATCTTTATTTGAATAACTAGAGGTTATAGATATTTTTTGCTTTTGCTTGCCTTTAGTCAATTTGCATATTATATTTTCCTGTAGAACGTTTGAGTCCTTAAACACTTTATCTCGTGACTGAAAAATATGTATTCTATCTAAACTAGAAACTGCAGATAAATATTGTCTAAAACCCTTAAAGTATAGTCCGTTTGTAAAGCTTCTTGGGATAATGGCTACCAATTGTCCATGCTCAGTCAAGCTAGACAAGCAAATAGCCATAATTGATGCATAAATATTTGGATCACCTTTATATAAGTCAGAAGTTGCCTTACTATATAAAGAATCTTTTACACTATATTTAAAATATGGCGGATTAATTATACATATGTCAAATGGCAATATAGTTTTGTCTTGATCTGGTCTGTTTAATACAAAGTCTTTACAGTGAATTTCAAATTCAAGTATTATGTCATTTAACTCTTCAAACTCATATAATTTTTCTATCTGTGTCTGCAGATATTGAACTAACTCTTCATCTATTTCATATGCTGTTAAATGTATATTTTTATATCCCATTGAGATGCAGTGTAACACGGCAGCAACCCCTAAAATACCTTCTCCAGCACCAGCATCTAGTATTCTTATCTGATTCCATATTTTTTTATTTTCAGGAGGTAAAATCATCTTTGTCATATACTCTGCGATAGTTATGCTGGTAAAATATTGCCCAAGCTTTTTACTTTTTTCTTTGTTAATTAATGCTGGATTTAATCTCTTGTCAAATATTTTATTCAATATCATACAAGTCAGATTCAAAATTTCAACATTTTTTTCTAAACTACTAGGGGGATCTTTTTTTTTATTCATTTTAATCCGTATTGTTTTGCTACTTTTAACACATCAAGATAATCTAATACCAGGGACATCCGATTCGGGATTACCCCATCTTTCCATTGATTTACTATTTGATAACCAAACCCTATGATGACCAAAAATTCTTTTTGTGTTAATTCTAGCTTATTCAATCTTGCCAAGAAATCCTCCCTTTTCATTTACTTCTGTTATATTATAAATATATTATCAAAAAAGTCCCAATTACATACTTTTATTATTTACTATAAAACAATATATCAAGGGGCTTTGTTTTAAATGATTATAAGACAGAAGAAGTTATAACAGTCGTAGTTGCCACATAACTAGCTTTTTAACTAAGTCAACAAATATTTATTCCATGCTTTTCTTATAGCTCTCAATGTTACTATGATTCCAATGCCTATCGTAAAATAGTTTTATAGGAAAGAACCACAATGCTGATACTACCGTTAAAGCCAATGGTATCCACGGTTCTTTTAGTATCTCAATGTCATACATAGAAATATAAAAAGCAACCGGCAAATATACAGCAATAAACAAAAGTAATATCAATCGAGAATTTTGTTTCCAGTTTTCAACATTATCATCAATTTCTACTTTTTTCAAAGCTTTTTTTGTTGCTTCAAGTTCTGAATTTAAGCCAAGAACTTTATCCTGTGTTTGACCATATTCCTTTTCAAGCTTTTTAATAAGTTTCTTTTCGTCAGCTCTTTTTTGCTTTGTCTCTTCTATTTTTCCTAATTCATGAGTAAATTTTTCTATTATCGTAGAAAGTGCTTCAACTCTCTCTATCTCTAACTGTTCTTGTTTTTTGGCTTCATCTTCCAATCGTTTGACAAATTCTTCCTTATCTTCACTTGCCAACCGATTAAGTTCATCTATATTTGTTAATTGTTTATCTGCGATTCTAGTGGCTATTCTTATAATATCTTGTGTTGACACTTCATCTTTTGCATATTTTTCTATGTTGCCCTCAAATTCTTTAATAATCGAAGTTTGGGGCAAAGAAGCGGTAAACGTCAATGATACTAATGAAGACAACCCGATATCAGCCATTTCACTTGCAGATACAACTTCATTAACCTGCGGATTACTCAACCACAGAATGCTCAGAAGATCGTCTGCCTTGATAATTTCTGGTTGATAGGTTTTTTCATACTGTTGCTTAAACCCTCGTGATATAGCATTATTAACAAACCAACAATTTACATCAGCAAAATCTGAAATCTTTTTGTTTCCTCTTTTTTCTTTTACATAATGAAGGGCAAAAGTATCATGTTGTGCCGAGATGTCACTAGTTCTCTTCTGCTTGTAGGAAGAATAATCTGGGCTAGCAAGCGCTATTTTTTTAATTTCTTTATCAATTGATACTTTATTTATATTAAAGCTCAATACTTGTACTTCTATATTATCGATCATTCTTTCGAGATCTGCTTGCGTCAAGTTTCTTCGTTCACATGCATTGTATATGTCTTCCATATAGACTTGTTTTACAAAAAAAGACTTATGCAACCCATCGGCTTTTTTCTTCAGTAACGATTTAATTTCTTCGATTGTTTCTTCTAAAATTGTCAATATATAGCCTTGTTGTTTGGCAATTTTAAGCAGTGTATTGCAGGTATGTGTCGATTCTGGAGTATTTAAATCTAATAAGCTAATTATAAAGTTTGTATCAAAAAGAAGTTCGATATTCATGCATATATCTGTTGGCTTATATTCAAGATACTCAGAGAGAATAGAACCTAAATATAAACTTTTCAACAAATCATATACCGGAGGAATATTACGAAAATAGTTTACAAATTGAACTTCAATTGAATAATCGTGCCCATTTAGTTCTTCTGAATGAGATAAATATTTTGCAAGGGAAAGCTTGTTTTTTTCTAAAAATGAAAATATCGATTTGCTATCCTCTACTATTAGATTTGATTTTCCGCAAAAATCTTGAAATAGCTGTTCAAGTTTTTTAATTTCTTCTTTTCTTTTTCTGACACTTTCTTCAAACTCAACAAATGTATAATTTGCGATAGCAAATGAATTGTCATCATTAAGAATAAATGCTCCTGCATTTGTATTTTGCAATTCTAATGCAATTACCTCTAATATACTCCTCAATACAGGAACGGGAAATTCAATATCATAAAGTATTTTCGCATAATCAACAATCTCGGTAAGATTTTTACCACCATATATTTTATTAGTATTCATTTTTGAAAGCGTTCTTTTGATTAAAGGAACAAAAATATCCAATGGTCCTCTAATCAAAGTAGCATTATTTCTAATATGCGCCAACAAACTATATGTAATCGCTTTATTTATACTCATATTTTAATTCCCCATAACTAACTTTAGATTTTATTATATTTTTATTTTAAAATAAAGATATTCGAACTCCCTTGAATCTTTGCAATTCGTCCACTTCTCTCAACTTCCCACTCGTTAGACGGGTACATCTTATTCCAAGCTTCATATTTTAGCATCTCTTGCTTAGATATCTTCATATCGTATTGCTTGTTGAAATAGAGATAGGTTCTTGCAATCACTCCACGAAGCTCTTCTCTCACTCTTGCTCTGTCAGCTTTAAAATCTACCTCGAATTTACACTCACCATACTGTCCTGTAGTTGGCAATTCAAAATCAAACCTAAAGTTGCTTCTATCTGCGTTTAATTCTCCGATGGCAGGTTGAAGATTATGTATATCGGCTTCCATAATACGGAACTCTTTGCTCACCTTTTTGCAGCACCTGCGCCCTTTATACGACTTTCCTTTAGTATTTACACACTGAGCATCACCGTCTCTCCAGCAGCTAAACTGACGACCGAAATTTTCAGCTGGTATGATATGCTCCCACTCTATGCGTCTGGCACGTTCGTTTTTCTTGCCTTTTTTTGTATATTCGTTACGAGGAACATAACCACATGAATTTCTGTCAATCATGTTATCTTTATTGGTATAGTTATATTTACAACCGCAATAAAAGGTAACCTGATGATCTCGATGGATTTTGCGGAGTTCTTTTTTGGACTTGGAAAAGGATTCATTGTCTCCGAAAACGGAAATTATCAAAAATAAAAATGTTAGAAAAATTTTCATAAAAAGCTCACTTAGTTTTTTTCTAAGCAGTATATCTATCAAGCTCTATTTTTATCATTAATCCAAATAAAATTTATTGATTGAAATATAATTTATGATAATATTAAGCTAGTTACTAAAAGATGATCTGGCTACACTTCTTAGGACATAGAAATGGTAGAATTTCTACATAAATAAGTGAGGGGTTACAGATTACTTGAAAGGTCACTTTTTTGTTCCATAACCCCTTAAGTTTTGTGGAACTTTGTTGTTTTGACTTTTTGAACACTTTGTGGAACACAGAAAACTCGTGATAGCTAATATTGTTACAAATATAAGGACTTTAGGAATTTAACGTTTAAAATGAGCAATCAAAAATCCGCCTGCGGTTTTTTGATTGGCTCGACTGTTTTGTTATGTTTACTTCAAAACTTTATTTATATTTTCAATCAAATTTTTCCATTTTTCTTGTTCTGTAGTAGCTAAGTCATTAGCTTCATGAGTTCTAGTCCATCTAATATAAGCTTTTGCTAATTTATATTTAGAAAAATCATTTATTTCACTTGAGAATAGCTCAATAATTGGTCTGTTTGGTTGCTTACTTGCAACTTCTGAAGTGTCAATACCAAATTCTTCATTAGCTACATTGATTAATGTTTCTCTAAGAAGGTCTTCTATCTCTGCCTTTGGTACATCACAGTAGTCTTTAGTTCGTAAAATATTCTTATTTCCTAGTGTATGTACCAAGCTATCTTGTTGAGCTGCTTGGTCCCCTGCTGAATCAGAATCAAGCAAAGCTGCAACTTTAAGTTTATGAGCATGTAATATAGTGGCATAATATACGACTTTCCCAGCCGAATTAGCGAAGACTAAAGCAATTTTTTCATTTAAATTAACTATATTTTCTGCTCTTAACATCTCTGCTGTTGCTTCAATATACCAATAATCTGTAATCCCTTCTAAAACTAAATTTCTTTGTTGTGAAAATAAACTGTTTGCAAGATCATAACCTAATGCCTCCTGTAGTGGAAGTAATCCAGCTGGATCTCCTGAGGAAAGAGTAGTATGAACTTTGGTTCCATCAGTTCTATTTTTCATTTCAACCACTCTCACTATGTCTAATTCATCAGGTCCAACAAGAAAAGGGGAATGAGTACTAAAAAGTGTTTGATTATTCTCAGCAAGTCTAGAAATAGTTTCTCTAAAATCTCGTTGCTTTAGAGCATGCAAACTCATTCCTGGTTCATCTAATAGTAATATTGCATTTTCGTGTTTATCCATCGCCTCGGAGAAAAATACTACAAAAAATGAAACTAGCCACTGAAAACCTTCAGACCTTTGGTCTAACTCAATATCAACTCCAATATCATCTTCAACTACAACTTTCAGATATTGACCGTCTGCTGTGACTTTAAGTTTATCCGCTTCTGGTCTATCAGGGTTAGGCATCCAAGCAGAACGAATCTCTTTTGTAAGCCTGACACTAGCAGCATTAAGTTGATAGCTTCTGTTATCTAGCTTGTCTTTGTATATTTTCAAACCCGCAACATCATTTATAGCTGGGCTAGGAGTGTTACCTAAATCTGCTAACTCTTTGGCAGTAAAACCAAGAAGTTTAAGCAAACAAAGGTTCCCATAATCATAATATTTATCATCAAGAATATTCTGTGTCACTCTTTGTGAAAGATGTGCTAAATGAATTGAAGGCTTAACCTTAAAATAGTTATTAAATAAAATAAATACTGGTAACCTAGTATGTAATATCTCTAGTACTTTAGCTTGTATTGAATTTTTTTGAATGTCTTCTTGTAGTTTATCATATCTTTTCTCTTCATCTGCATTATCTTCTTTGACAAATTTATAATTGTCATCTAGCCATTTTTTTAATGATATTTCAACCTCACCAGATATTAGTTTATGATCAGACCATTCAGCTGTAAGTGTTGTAAATAAAACAGTTGGCTTATTCTTATCATCGGTTGGAGAAGTTTCTAAATATTGTTCATCCATATGTGCACACATTCTTGAAAAGCTCTTTTTTATATCTTTAAAATATAATTTTTCTGGATTATCAATTAAAGTATGTGTTGCTTCATTATTAAGTTTTCTAGAAAATTGATAGGTACAGTTGTGAAACTCTTTTGGAATTAAGGCTTTATCATGCTCGTCTAATTCGAAGTACCCTGTTACAACTATTAGTTTTGTAGGATCAACTTTACCTGTTGTAATATCGTTATACATTGAACGAGGATAATCCCGTAATGCATCAAATCCTTCAATATCTTCTGGCTTATTTAATTGCTGTAAAGCTTTAAGTAAAACAGTTTTACCTGCTTCGTTAGGTCCTACCAAAATAGTTTTAAATTTTTCAACCTCAAATTCACCCGAATCAACAATGCTTCTATAATTTTGTACTCTTGCTTTTGTTAGTCTCATTCGCTATTTCCTCTCAATTTTTTATTATTGGTGATATCGTGCAAACTACATATGTAACTATTCATATAAGGAACATTATAACGAAAACATATAAAATATTAAATATTAACGGAATATGATTCAAGTTCAACAATCTGTAGGTTTTGGAACTTTCTCTAAGTTTCAAACTAAATTGTTAAGATACGATATAACTTTATAACTATCGGTTACTGACACAAAACTCTAAACGGTCTCGTCTAATAAACTTACTTCTCCTCCAAAAACATTACAAATAGAATGAAGAAAAGCTTGTGCTAAAATAGAATTTTTTATAGCTTCATATGTCTTTCCTTGGGTATATGTTATTTTACCCGATTGATACAAAATTATGAACGCTCCCAATATGCGTTAAATAAGGTTGCATCCTTTCCATAATTAATTTAGTTAATTTCTGGCTTTGAGCTCCTGTTAGTTGCTCACCTTCTTTTGCACCACAGTTTTTAAAAGCATATGTAATTACTTCGTGGATAACTCGTTCTTGCTCTTTTTTTGCAGATACTGACTGATGGAATGAAACTACTTTATTAAAAGCATCCTCAATGGCTTGAGATGAGTACATTTCATAGTTATATATAGATTCTATATCAGAATTTGAAATATTTAGCTCTATTTTGATATCTAATATTTCACCTTCTATAGGATTGATTGCATAGCAGTTTGAAAACTCATCACCATCATATTCACTAGATAGACAAGTAACTATTCTAAATGCCCCAAAGAACTCTATATACCCAAGCAACTGTCTTGTTTGTGTATTACCTTTAACAAATACACAATGAAGAGGCACCCCCTCTGGGCGATTAAGCAGAGGATCTTTATCATAATAATATCCAAAGCATGGACTACCATTTTCTTGCAGTAAGTACTCTATTGCATGTTCACAAGATTTTGGGTTAATGCCAGATTCTACGGCTAATGCAAGTGCAGACTTTACAATTGAACGACCAGCTTGGTGTCCCCCAATGGACAGTTTCAGCTGTATCGTGTCATTGCAATAACTTGATTTTTCTTGAGCATTTTTCATAAGTTCTTCAAGATTAAGATTGGGGTATTTTCTTTTTACCCCTTTCAGCATATTTTTTGCTTCTTTAATTGTTCGAGCACTAATACTTATTTCAACTCCATCATCTATTTTTGTCTCATTATATTTTGGCTCATGAATTTTCATGCTAGCATTTGCATTAAGTTGAAGCTTATCCCCTGCTGTTGTTGTTACGATGTGAGATTGAACATTTCCCCTATCTCTTTTTATTCCAAAATAAGTGCACAAAAAACTTAATTGTTCTGTTAAATCAGACTCCCATTCATTGCCTGATTTATTATTGCAGTCAACGCAAATAAAATTTAAAATCTTCTTTTTTCCACCTATCGCATTTGGAATAATATGTTCTTTGGAGTTGTTTTCTTTCGTAATTAAAACATTGCACAATGCGCAATTGCTATTTATCATTGATATATCCTGCAAAAAACGGTTCAAATCGGACACTAATGTCGGTTGAGTTTGGACAGTGATGTCGGTTCTAGTCGGACAGTGGTGTCGGAAATGATTCGGACACTTTGGAGTAAAAACCGACACTTAAGTTTAATTTAATTAAACGAAGCTGAAGAGATATTTTCTAAATTTTAATAAACTCTTTGTAGATTATTTTACAAAGGTTTGAAATGAGGACAATATCAATGAAACAAGTTCGTGATGTGTTAAGACTTCATAGTGTTATGAATCTCTCACTAAGAAGAATAGAGGGTGCAACAGGAGTGGCTAAAAGCACTATCTCTGATTACATCAAAAGATTCAAGGTATCAGGGTTGCATATTGAACAGATCAATGTGATTGATGATGATGTGCTACGCTTAAAGCTTTTTGGAGAACAGATAACGGATGTTGGCTCAAAGAGAGCCATACCCGATATGAGTCTGATTCACAAAGAGATGAAACTTCGTAAAAAAACAAAGGTTACACTACAGCTACTTTGGGAAGAGTATAAAGAGTCCAACCCAAATGGCTACAGCTATACTCAATTTCGCTTCTATTACCGCAAATACAAACAGATGCTAAATCCATCCATGAGACAGACCCATCTAGCAGGAGAGAAGCTGTTTGTGGACTATAGTGGGCTTACTATGCCTATTTATGATCAAAGAACAGGCGAGGCACACAAGGCACAGATATTTGTAGCAGTGCTTGGTGGCAGTGGATATACATTTGTACACGCTACGCACTCTCAAACACAGGAGGATTTTATCTACTCCCATGTGATGTGCTACAACTTCTTTGGAGGAGTGCCCAGCGTTGTAGTTCCCGACAATCTCAAAAGCGCCATTATCTCTAATAATAAAAATGGAATTGTTGTAAATGAGAGCTACGCCGACCTTAATCGTCACTACAGCGTTGCAGTACAACCGGCTCGTCCCTATAAACCTAAGGATAAGTCCAAAGCTGAACAAGGTGTGCAAGCGATTCAAAGATATATCCTCGCAAGGTTTCGTCATCATAAATTCTTCAGTATGGATGAGCTCAATGACGCTTTGGCAAAACTGCTTGATAGATACAACGACAAGATTGTAAAACACTTGCAAAAAAGCAGATCTGAACTCTTTAGAGAGATAGACCAGCCCTATCTAAACCCGCTTCCAATGAACAACTATGTTTATAAGCAGTTTAAAATCGCACGAGTAAATCAAGATTATCATGTAACTCTTGAAAAATGCAACTACTCTGTACCATTCAAATACATCAAAGAGGAGGTAGAGCTAAGATACTCCACGCAGAGTGTCTCAATCTATCATAAGCATAAACTCATAGCTACTCATCCAAGACTAAGGCACATTGGGGATACATCTACACTGTATGAACATATGCCTAATGAACATCAATATGTAAATGAGAAGATGAATCCGGACAGACTACGGTCATGGGCTAAAAATATTGGAGAGTATAGCTGTGTATTTGTTGAAGATGCGTTTGCAGAGGTAGAACATAATCCACAAGCGTATAGAAAAATATCAGCAGTGCTCTCACTTGCAAAACTCTATGGAAACACAGAATTGGAGCTGGCACTTATGTATGCAGCCAGGATGAGAACCATTACCACAAGGTCTATCAAATCAATTCTTGATAAAAAACTCTATCTTGCAAAGAGTGCTAACAATGTACCGCCCGTGCAGCCATCACTTTTTAATACCCATACTAATATCCGCGGTGCGGATGAGTACAAATAAAAAAACAAAAGGAATCCTACAACATGAATCACACACCAATCATCAATAAACTTACAGAGCTTGGATACAAAGGCTTTAAAGAGGCATATATGCATCAGATAGAAGATGTAAACTACGACTCTATGAGCTTTAACGAGAGGCTATACCAACTCCTTGATGCACAAGATATCTCTCTTGCCAATAAGCGAATAACCATGAATCATCGACTCTCAAAAATAAAAGACAAACAAGCGTCCCTTGATGCAGTAGATTATGACGCAAGAAGAAAAATAAATAAAACACGGATACTATCCCTGGCATCACTTGGCTTTATCCACGCCAAGCAAAATGTCATCATTACGGGGAAAACGGGCACAGGTAAATCATATGTCGCTCAAGCTCTTGCAAATCGTGCCATATATGATAGTTATAGGGTCTATTATGTAAGAACACCATCGCTACTTGAAGAGATAAGGCTCTCTAGAATAGATGGTACTTACACAAATCTTTTAAAAAAATACTCAAGATTTCAACTGCTTATTCTTGACGACTTTGGAGTGGCTCCAATGGTAGATGATGATGCTACAAATCTCTTTGAGATTATTGAAGATAGGACGGAGATAAACTCCACAATTATCACTTCACAACTACCTGTGAGTGAATGGTATAACTATCTCAACAACAATACAATTGCTGATGCTATTTTAGACAGAATCGTTCACTCTTCTCACAGAGTTGAACTCAGCGGCCCATCCATGAGAAAAATGAAATCTACTATTGAAAATGGTATATCTTTAGAAAAAATCCAAGAGAAATAAAAAATCATTCGGACACTTATGCTAAAATATCGCCACAGAAAATATCTCTTCTTCAACTGTCCGAATGAAACCGACAGAGGTGTCCGGATAAACCGTTATATGCATATATCCTTTTCTTGGATGATTTGTTGCTTTATTTAATCAATTCATTTGGATTATTTTAAACCTTGGTAATTTTATTGCTTCTCTCAATTTCCTAAATATTAGGTGAATATTGCTTATTCCGAATATTCAATTCTGCACTTTATTTTTTTACCATTTGTTTTAAAATAAAGCGTGTCCTCGTCCACTATCTTTGTAAGTATTCCTACATCAGGGAGCAGCAACACAGGCAAAAGCAATAGTAAAAATTTCATTTTATATAGTCCTCGTGAATTTACATTTTGGATAACTATAGCATCCATAAAACTCGTTGCCAACATTCGCACCTTTTTTAGCAACTCTCAAGACTAAGTTACTGCTACACCTAGGACATATAAGTACATTACTCTGTGTTTTCTTCTCATTCACTCTAGTTTTAACATTACTTACATGCTCCCTATGTGTCTTAAAACCTTTAGACAACCTACCATCTTCAATATCTTCTACAATGCGCCACATCTCTCTTGGTGTAAACAGAACCTCATTGTGAGAATCTATAAATCTAAATAGTCCTCTAGGGTATACTACATTCTCAGGCATGTCAGTTTTAAATGTAGCATCACCCACAAACACAACAACTGAGAATATTTTAGTGCTATCAAGATCAAGTAGCTTTTCCAGTGTTTTTGTATGCTTATAGTTTTGATAGAGAGGGTTTTGAAAAGTATGTTTTTTCTTATAAATATTTTGGGTCCAAAACTTTTGGTTTTCACCACCAAAAATCCAACCCTTCATGTTCTTTGTCTCAACCACGAATATTCCATACTGAGAAACGATTATATGGTCTATCTGAGTAGTTCCATCTTCTGTATATAGTGTTACATCACGCAGTAGTTGATACTTTTTCTTGTCGAGTTTAATATTTATTACAAGATTTAAAAATGCCTCACCTATCACACCTTTTCCAAATGAACTTTTTACAAATAAAATTATTGCTGCTATTGGAAGTAGCCACCATAGCTGAAAGAATTGGGCTAAAATATCTGACACATTTAGCATACTACTTCAATTTAATCTTTATAATATTGTTATTCAAGTACTCAATTTTGTATTTATCATTATCTATTAATTGGCTAATTTCCACTTGCTCTTTTATGGAGTCATAGCCTATAAATTGGCTTGCAGATACAATCAGTTCATCATACTTTATTTCAACATTTGTGAAATTTGAAAAATTGTTATTTTCTATTTTTTTCTTTAGTTTATTTAACATATAACATTGTAGCAGTAAATACTAAATATGCACTAAAGTATATTTGATTATAAAAAATCTTATAACAAGTAAGGATTGTCCCCAATAACTAAGCCTAGACATATTTTTAGGTCAACAATGCACTACCTACAATGATCTATTGAATTATGCGTGCAAACTTTAAGAATGGATTATCATGATTCATAAAAATTTTATTGACTTTTTCTTTTGAATCAGATGTAAAGACATAAGCAATATTCTGGTGATGCTGGAATGTTCCTCTTAGCAATCCAAAAAGCCAACCATGCTCTTGTAGTGAGAAAATATCTGTAAAATTATCCATCCAAATCACAATATTCTCATGCTTATTATCTACTTTTGTAAAAAGATCTAAAACATCAGCTAGTGCATAATGATCATCTTGAGATAGTTTGAAATCAGTAGCATTGTTAAAAAATTGTTTATACTGTTCCAATAGATGTTCAGCTAAATCTTTAGCATTACGAATTTTTCGAAAGTCTATATAAGCTACTTTTTCTTTCATGGCAAGTTCAAGTCTATAATTCTTTAGTAAGACATTATTATCTATGTTATCTTGAAGCAGAACAATACTTTGTCTGAAATCTACAATATATGAATCTAATAATGGTTGTTGCAGACCTGTGGCAAATTGCTTATACCTTTTCCCATTATTATGCATAAACCGACTCCAAAACTTTTGTAATTTTTAATATTATACCACCCCAATATGTCAAGACAACATATTCTTAGGTCAACAATGCACTACCTGCAATGCTAGCATCTGCATTCCAAGGCGAGTCTGTAAAATTGATCAGGAGAGCATCTGTTAACATTTCTAAAACTTAAATTCTTTGCATGACAGTAATAATCAATGTGAGTAAACATATGTGATACGATGCAAGTATTCATTTCCAAATTTAAAAGAAAATTCATATTCATATTTGATTTCTTGATCAATTTTTTTTGGAACTGGTATTGTGAAATTTGTTTTTGACATAGGAGAGATAGGTATATTTTTAAAGTAACGATAATCCTTTTCCTTTCTAAACTTTCCATTAATTGTAATTTCAAAAGGTATGGCTGTTTTATTATAGGCTTCAAACATTAACGCTGATTCTTCTTGGTTAACTTCAAGAAAGTAAACGGGAAACTCTTGCTTAGAATAACTTTTTTTTAAATCTGAAGAATAGTAACCTGACAAGTTAGACCAACCTAAATTATAGATTTTTTGTAACTCTGTATTTGCTCGATGGCTTTGATACAGTTCATAACCTTTTGTCCCATAATGAAGCCCTGGAAAGATAGAGATAAATAGAACAATATATAAAAATAGTTTTGCATAGTTTGGCTGTATATCATTTAATGTCTTGAATATTTTTCCAGTTGTGTCTTTTGATGTTAGTCTTAGAAGTTTTGAATAATCTATCACGCCATTTTCAACTAATAATAAAGCAGAAGCTTCTTCGCCTTTATGTAAACGATTTATAGATAAAGCAGATTTATCAAGTTTGATACCGGAACAACTAGAAGCTAAAAGTTCTAACTTTAGTTCAGAATCAAGATCAAGATATATTTGTTCTTCAACCTGATTGCCTTTATTAAAAATTATTACTTCACATAGAGAACCTTTCTCAGATATCGGGGTAATCTTGAATAATTTTGGCGAAACAGCATATAGTTGCCTCATTTTAAATAAGTAAGTAAAAATTGACGTAATTAAGAAAAGTAGAAACCCGATTATTAATTTATCTAAATATTCCATATAAAAAAACCTATAATTATCAAAACAATTTAGGTCGTATTTTGCCTTGTTTACTTTTACTCATTCTGGCATTCGGAGACTCTTGAAAAATATTATTATTCTCAGATGATACAACTTGCTTGGCTGGCTCGACAGTGTGCCCTTTTTCATTAAATTGAAAAGGTAGTTCAAACTGACCTTTTTTTCTGTCCTTTAATTTTTCAAAATTATGCCATACCTCTTTCATGTTGTCAGATAGTCGAAAAAGAGTAAGTATTTGATCAATCTGACTCTTTAAGTGTGGGTTTCCAATTTCCTCTGTTAAGAATTGATGCATACGTACTGTTTTATTCCCTGCGTCGCTTTTAGGAACTTGCTGCTTGAGTTCTTCTTTAACTCCATTTGGTAACCCGTCATAAACAAGCCGATTAGTCCATGTTCCAATTACTCCTGGTCTTTTTTTAATTCCATGAACATTAAAATCCCAACCATTTAGCCTGAAAAGTTCTCGATAAAACTCATCAGGAAATCTTTTTTGCCAAGGCAGAAGTTCTTCGCTTATATAAGCTTTTAATATCTTTTGTAATTCATCTTTTTCTCTATCGTACTGATATCCTGTAGCCTCATCTATTAATGCCGTAATTCCAAGCTTTGCGAGAGCACGCATAAGAATTTCTGCTTTAAGTGCTTTTGGTAGCTGCGAAGCCTGTAGCATATTATGTTCTCGTGCTTTTAACCACACTTCACACACTTTTGGAATAATTGTCGCGCTGTATCCCTGAAGTTTGTTTTTACCATCAGTTGTATACTCTATTGGAATCAGGTCCAATGGCTCAAAAATCCCATCTATAAAGGGTTCTAGCGCTTTTGAAGATATAAATAAAGGTAGAGGTCCTATGTCATGATTTTTGTCATCTTTTGCTCTTAGCTTATAATTTTTCCCACCAACAGATCCAAGATTTTTTATTATTCCTGCTTCACTTATTACTCTCGTACCATCTTCAAGTACAGCACATGGCATTTTCATGTCCCCTAATTCTATCTCGCCTCTATATTCAGCTTTCAATATTTTACTCATTCATAAACCTTTTTCTACTAAATAATTCCCAACTATCCTCTTCGTGCTATGTGAAAGAATGTTCTGCTTATCTTATATATTTAAATTCCATTCACTCTTTAAAATTTCTATTCTTCCTTCTATATCATTTAATTTTTTCAAAAATACCATTGTGAAAAATAAAGATACACCAATAGGTAGAAAAGTTGAACCTCTGCTATTGCAAACCTAAAAATATCGTGCAACTAAGAATTATTTGTGAACACACTTGCTCAATACTAGCAAGCGTGTTTCAATTCATATTAAAGTCTTTTCTCTATGACCTCAATAAGCTTGTCTCTCATAACAACACCTGATAATGCTGGTTTATGAAGAAGATCTTCTATTTTATAAATGTCTTTCAATGTTGTTAAATTATGCTTATTCATTAAAGCTTGAATAAAATACAAAACCTCATAGCCTTCATCTTTATCAACTTTGATGCCATCAAGCTTTCCAGCATACTCACCATCGCCTTTGTCTCTGTCCCAAGTGTAAGAATACTTATCCTGCTGCAAATTAGATTTTTTAACTTGAATAGCCATAATTACTTCTCCCAAGACTTTTTTGTAGACTGACTCAACACGCTTGCAGCCAATCCTTTAGTCGCTGAGTTGTACTTATCGCTTTGCATAACCTTGGAAGCTATTGTTTCCATTTTCTCACTCGTAACTTTTTTATTGCCAGTTTGCGAAAGTGCAGAACCTGCAAGCTTACGTTGAATATCAGATGAGCTTTTATTGCTCATCACCTTTGCTGCTGTTGAGGACATAGCCCCAGATGTTTGTTTTGCCATTTATAGGCTCCTTAATGTTTATTAGGAGACTAAAAGTAGTCTTGAAATAATATGTCTTAAGCTATTATTTAGATTTAAAATGCAATAATCCCGTGTTTTAAAGAGAATCATCCTATTCTAAATTTACTTTTAGAAACCTGCGCCAATTATATCTAAACTTTGATTAAAAGTTGGTTGTATCCTATTTTTTTATATTAACAATGCGTAATATCCGCCTCTGTGCCAACATAATTAATATAAAAATTTTATAATCAAAAATCTGTTTTATCTAGCTCACATCTTCAATTTTACGAAGCATTTCTTGGACTTATATATCTTTTATAGATTTCAATAATCTATCAGCCCACCCATCAATGCCATTCTTACTAATATCCCCTGGATGATTTATATTCTTCTTCTTAAACCTATCAATGCTAATTTTCTGCAACCACGAGCCTTTTTCTTGCACAAAATCAAGTAAAATATTCTTGATTAAGCTATCACTAATAGGAGTATTGTTGTTCATAGCTATTATTAAAATAGACAAACCTTTAACGCGGCTATCTCTCTCTACATCAAATACGCAGACATGCTTACCGCTATATTCTATAAAAGCACAAGAGTATGCTCGTGGTGTTGTATTATCAACGAGGAGGGATTTTGACCACTGATTGCGACCCTTACTGCTTTTGGGTTTTTGAGGAAGCATTTGTTCATCATTCACGAAATAATTGAATACCATATCTTTCTTCTCAGCTTTTTCTTGTGCTGTACCTAACATAGATAAAAAGGCTTCAAGTCCAGGTCTTTCTTTTTCATCCCATCCATCTGGTTTAGTAAAGACATCCGTTTCAATATCTGCTTGTGCAGTATCAATATCGCCAGATGATTCAGACTCAGTGAAACTGACATCCGTTTCATAATCAACTTTATCCGTAGTTTGGATTTCATCTACTTCTTCTTCAAAATCAAGTATTTCATAGGTAACTTCTTTATCTTTTAAATCTATTCGACCGTCTTCTTTAGGTTCTGAATATATATCAACAGGGGTAAATATACCACTTGGTACCCTATCATTAATCACGCCTGATATATTGCTATCTAGCGTATTCTCTATGCTTCCAAGTTTTATAGGATTTGCTCCGATTTTTTTACTTTGTCTATAGATTGTTAATTTTTCAAAAGGATACTTAGAATCTTCAGCTAGTATCTCTAACGCCAATATTCTATCATCTGATAACACAACTCCTCTGTAACGAATATATGCTAAATCATAAAAAGGAAATAATGCACTGAGTGCAGCAGTATTATGGGTAGGGTTAATCTTTAATTCTTTTAAATCTGCATCAATTTCTCTTTTACTTTTCGCTAAATCTTTATATACACGATGAAAGTTATAATTAGCATACTCATCAACTGCGAATCTAAATATTTCAGCCCCATCACTAGCACATGCATTTGGTTTTAAAACTATTGATGCATTTCCATCTTCATCCCTACTATAACTTTTATACAAACCCTTTAATGCTGTTTCATTAGTTATATAATGTGCCATAACTTGTTTAGACATGGACGATGAACGATAATAATAATATTGAGCTATTACATATGATGGAAATAGTATCTTGTTACCATCAATATCAGTATATTCCAATAATCTTTGCTCTCTACTTCTTTTTAGCAAATTATATGTATGTATTGTAAGGGGGATGTCCTCAGGGAGTGAAAAATATTCTTCATCTTTATAAAAATCCAAACTTTCTCGTTTCATAGTAAATAGTGCATCATGTTTGGGTACGTCAATAATTGATATAAATTCTTCGCCAATAGATTTGCTTGTTACGCTTTTATTATATATTATAGATCCAAGAGAGATATCAGGTGATTCTTTTATATTCCTGTATATAATTTTAAACTCTTTTGTTTTTAAATTTTTTATAATGAATATTATGTAAAAATCTTGCGTTTTAATGTTGAAATGGTTAACGTTGTTATACCAAACTACTAAGTGTTCTCCATCCGGCAAGTTATCTATTGTAAAATCTGAAATTCTCATGTAGCTCTCCTTGTGATTTAAGTCGCATTAGTTATGGTAAAGTCGCATTAATTGTGATAAATGACATCCCCCTCCAAATATACTTGCCGTAGTTGATGAGTGATGAGGAGCACGAAAGCTTCTAAGAGGTCTGAACTCAGGCTCTTTGGCTTCAAGAGCATCAAGTTTTGCAATTTCTAAAATATCATCACTGCTAAGAGGAGGTAAGATGTATCGCAATCTTTGCGCAATCATACTTTTTCCACAACCGGGACTTCCCTCAAGAAGCAGGTTGTGAAATCCCGCTGCGCTTATAAGCGCAGCTCTCTTTGCAACTTCTTGCCCCTTAACATCTAAAAAATCCTCTTTATACCCCTCATCAAAATAGTACTCCTCTTCATCAATTACATAACTTGGATAATCTATCTTTTTATAAGTGCAATTTGGCAGCGCATTTGCATAGTTTTTAAGAAGTTCTATCGCTTCATCCAATCTTTTAACCCCATAAAACTCTATGTTTGGTATCTTAGATAGTTTCTCCAAGCTCTCAAAAGGAACAACCGCTTTTTTGATAATTTTTTGATTTGCAAGAGAGAGCATAAGCGGATAGAGCTGGATATTCTCTTTTACGGCTCCATCAAGCCCCAATTCTCCAAAAACAAACCACTCGCTCAGATCATCCTCGAGATAATCAAGCGCGATTAAGAGGGCAATGCTCAAATCAAATTGACTCCCCTCTTTTTTAACATCACTCGGGGCAAGATTTATGGTGATTCTTTTTGGTGGAAAGATAAATTCGTTACTCAGTAGTGCAGATTTTACGCGCTCTTTTGCCTCATTTATGGAAGCACTTGCCATCCCAACCACACTAAAAGAGGGAAGTCCCTTTGTGAGCGTAGATTCGACATGTACGACTTTTGCTTCTATGCCCTCATAGGTGGCGCAGGAAACCATTTTCATAACATCAACCTCTGTTAAATTGATACCATTGTACTACTAGTATGATTATTCGTTACAAAATATAGCAGTTTGCAATAAAAAAGTTATGATTTAGAGAGCTTTTTCTCTTTTTGTACTCTCTTATACTCTTTTTCAAATTTCTTTCTTCTTGAGTATGAGAGTTTATCTATAAACAGAACACCCTCTAGATGGTCTATTTCATGTTGGATAGCAATACTTAGCAGTCCATACGCTTCTATTCTTTTTGTATTACCGTCCCTATCTTGATAATTAACGGTTATGCTCTCATATCTATCAATATCTTCATAAAAACTCGGAACGCTAAGGCATCCCTCCTGATAAGTCGTCACTCCGCTTGTCTGGGTAATAACGGGGTTTATCATCTCAACAAGCGTATCGATTGATTGTTCATCGTCTTCATCGGGAATATTTAAAATAAGCGCTCTTTTTGCATGGCCGACCTGGATTGCAGCAAGACCTATTCCGTTGGAGCCTACCATTGTCTTATACATTTCATCCAGGAGTCTGTGGAGCTCTTGGTCAAACTTTACGACACTTTTAGACTTCTCTTTTAGTCTTTTATCCGGGTATTCTACTATTGTTAACTTCATTTTCTATATAAGTAATACTAGCTGTTTCTAAGCAAAACAGCATAGTCCAGATTTGGGTTTTCATAAGCCTTTTCAACACCGTCCATCGAGCTTACTATAATCTCCTCCACAGAGTGGTTCTGGGTAACATCAGTAATGCCTATTGATATTTTAAGCTGAATTTCGCGGTCTGCTAAAAAGAAGTTAGAGTTTGAGACAAGTTCACACAACCTCTCGCTTGCTTTTTTTGCACTCTCTATATCCGTATGCTTTAGAAGCATTGTAAATACACCATTACCGTAGTGAGCCACAGTATCGCTTCTTCTTGAAGTTTTTAAAAGAAGTCTCGCAACCGTTTTTGTCATAAGCATAATCGCTTTTTCGTTGTTAACGCTTGCTTTTAGGTCACGTGCGAGCTCAATCATAATAAGAGAGCTTTTATGTTTAAACTTTTTAATAAGCTCAATCTCTTGTTCGATTTTCGTCATTAGGTAACGTTTGTTATAAACGCCGTACTGATTGTCAAAAATGGTCTCATTCTCAACATTTTTTATTATCTTGGCAGTTTCGTCATATGTAGTCTTAATTGTGCTGCTCTGTTTTTTTAAAATTGCATTAAGCTTTGATATGTCAGACTCTAGAGATGCCGCAACACCTCTTACGGCTTGATTTTCAGAACTATCTTCAAGCTCTTGTCTTCTTTTATCCAATATTTTAGTCATTAAAGACATATTTTTATAGAGGTTTGCCGTAACCCCTAAAATATTTTTTATGGATGAAAAACCCTGCTTGAGACTCTGCTCTAGCATAATGGAGTTCTCATCCTCGTTGCTCTCTTCTAGCTCAAGAACAGAAACTATGTGATTGCGGGTACTTTGGCTCTTCTCTTCAAGCAGTCTGTCAAAATAGAGAGAGAAGTTGTTTGGAGTTGGCGGCAGACCATCCTTCATTAAGGCATTTAAAACCTCTTTTGAATAAGCTTCTAGCTCTCCTTCCGGTTCTTCCACTGTCTCTTTATCCGTCACTGCTGCAGTGGGTTTACCATCCGCAACGCTACGACGTCTACTTCTTAAAGCTCCTGACATACCAACTCCTTTAGCTACCTAATCTTTACTTTTTTTCAACAACACTTCGTCGATCATTCCGTACACTTTTGACTCTTTGGCACTCATAAAGTTATCTCTATCGGTATCTTTTTCGACTTGTTTAATGTCTTGGCCCGTATTTGCTGCCAAAATCTCGTTTAGCTCCTCTTTCATTCTAAGAATCTCTTTAGCCTGAATAGCTATATCCGTAGCCTGACCCTGAGCTCCTCCAAGAGGTTGGTGAATCATAATTCTTGCATGAGGGAGTGCATATCTCTTCCCTTTTGCTCCGCTTGAGAGTAAAAATGCCCCCATTGATGCGGCTTGACCGACACATATAGTTGCTATATCGGGATGGATATAGTTCATAGTATCGTATATTGCCATTCCTGCTGTTACGACTCCGCCCGGAGAATTTATATAAAAATATATATCCTTCTCAGGATCTTCGGCTTCTAAAAATAGCATCTGTGCTACAATTGATGAAGCAACTGCATCATTAACCTCTCCGCTTAGCATTATAATTCTGTCTTTTAAAAGACGTGAATAAATATCATAAGAGCGCTCGCCGCGGGCTGTTTTTTCAACTACATAAGGAACATAACTCATCTGATTATGCTTCTTTTATCTTTGAGTTAAGGATCTGTGTAAGCACTTTATCCTCAACCATTGACATTTGAATAGCAGGTAAATAACCAGCCTCTTTATATTTGTCATATGCCATTCTAGGGTCCTGCCCCATCTGCATTGCTTCATAATAGATAGTCTGCATCACTTCGCTCTCATCTACTTTAACGCTCTCAGCAGTAGCAAGTGCATCAATAATAAACGTAGCTCTTACGCTTCTCTGTGCGTCTTCACGGAAAGTCTCACGAAGCGCCTCAAGCTTAGCTGCATCTTCACGAAGCTCATTTATCTCATCTTCGCTCATTGTGCTTGCTTTTTTATTGAGAGAGACATCAATCTCCTGCTCAACCACAAACTCAGGAAGATCAAAATCAAACTTAGTTACAAAAGTCTCTAATAGCATAGGTTTCATCTCTTCGTTATATAGTTTTGCAAGTGCTTCATTCTCTAGCTGAGCTTTTACCTGTTTTTTAAGGTTCTCCAAGCTTTTGTCATCTTGTCCCGCAAGCATTTTTTCAGCAAGTGCATCATCGATTTCTACTTTTGCCTTCTCTTGAATATTGTGAAGAGTTACTTTAAACTCAGCATCTTTGCCTGCTAGTGTGTCAGAACCGTAACTCTCTGGAAAAGTAACTTTTACGACCTTCTCTTCTCCGATTTTCATTCCAACTATCTGCTCCTCAAAGCCTGGAATAAATTGACCTGAACCAAGAACCAATGCAAACTCTTGTGCTGCTCCGCCCTCGAATAGCTCCCCGTCAATCGAGCCCTCAAAATCAATAATAGTGCTGTCACCGTCTTTTGCTGCTCTTTTTTTCTTTAAGTCAACAAACTTTCCTTGAGAATCAGCAATTTTCTCTAATCTCTCAGTTACCTGCTCATCAGTTATAACAGGCTTCTCAAAACTCTCAACCATATCTCTGTAGCTATCAAGATTGATTTCAGGTCTCATAGCAACCTTAACAGTTACCTCGATATTGTCCGCATTTTTTACAAATTTTGAGATATTCGGCTCACCGATTAGTGCATCCATAGCTACTTTAAGCTCATCAAGTCCTCTGTTTAAAACTTCGCGCAGTGCCTCTGCTTCAGCATCTTGAACCAGACGCTCTCCGTATTGCTTTTTCACTACGGCTACAGGAACTTTGCCCTTTCTAAAACCCTGAACAGAAGCGGTTTTTGTTAAGTTTTTAGCTATTTTCTCTATGTTTGCCTCTATAGTCTCTTTTGGAATTTGGGCTTCTATCTGAGCGTTTGCACTATTGATTTTGTTCGTTTTGATTTTCATCAATTTCCTTTATTTATCTGATGTTACGCACTAAAACGAACTCGTCCGTTTTAGTGGCAGGGACAGATGTCCCTACAACCCCCTTGCCATGGAGTATGCCATTGGTTAGCATACCTAAAAGCTACGAAAAACTTTGTTTTTCGAGAATTTCAAAGTGTTTTACGCACCCTTCATAAAAGTGCATAACATCAGTTATTGTTTTATAATTTCGGTAATATTACCCTAAATCTGCTTTTATCTATCTTTAGAGTCCATTTTGCAAAGTTTTGGTTTAAAATTGAGCAATAAAATCCAAACTACCGCCACATCTATCATGACGTCTGCGAAATTAAATACCGCAAAGTCAAATCCGCAGTGCCAGTAGACCATATCTACGACCCCTTCATGAACAAATCTGTCATATATATTTGAGACCGCTCCACCTAAAAGTAGCCCGGCAGGTATAGCATAACAGAGCTGTTTTAGATAAATTATGTATCCAAAAACACCAAAAATAAGCACCAGCTGAATATACTTAAGCGCTCCGTCCAAGAATGCAAACATTGAAAATGCCACACCTTTGTTGTAGACTAAAATGAGGTCGATACACTCACCGTAATATCTCCATCCATCGATAAAAAGGGACTTTATATTTTGATCTATTATAAAGATACCCGCCATCGTAAAAAAAAGTATTGCCAGTAGGCGAATTGTTCTCTTATGCATTTAAGGCTTTTTGAAAAAATTCTACCATCTCATCCATATAACGGTTCATTTTTTTAGCATCTTTGCACTCCAGAAGAACCCGCAGTTTATTCTCAGTCCCTGAGTAGCGGATGAGATGATGCAGCCCTTCTCTCTCTAGCTCCTCCAACTTCTGTGCGACTCCCTCTATCTCGCCGATAGGTTTTTTAACTTTTACATTGATGTTTACCAATTTTTGCGGATAGAGTTTAAACGGTCGAAGTGCTTTTGAAGCCTTCTGCTTGGTCTCTATAAGAAGTGCAAGAACCTGAAGTGCGCAGACAAGCCCGTCTCCGGTTTTTGCAAAGTCGCTTATTATTACGTGTCCGCTCTGCTCGCCGCCAAAATTGATTCCCTCTTGTTTCATCAGCTCCAAAACATTTTTATCGCCGACATCAGAGCGCAGAAGCTTTAACCCTTTTTCGCCCATAAAATCATCCAGTGCTTTATTGCTCATAACGGTTGAGACGATTCCCTTGCCCCTTAGAGTACCTTTGTCGTTCATGTACGCCCCAAGAGCACCCAGTAACTGGTCTCCATCTACAACTTCTCCATTTTCATCGACTATCACGACTCTGTCAGCGTCTCCATCAAGCGCGATTCCAAGATCGGCTCTATATTTTACGACGCCCTCGCAGAGATCTTTTGTGTGAAGCGCACCGCAACCCTCGTTTATATTAAAGCCGTCTGGCTTGTTGTGCAAAAATATAACGTCAGCTCCGAGCTCTTCCAAAACGGTTGGTCCTACAACATAGCCCGCACCGTTTGCCGTATCAAGAACTATCCTTATGTCTTTTAGGGAGAGATTTCTTGGAAAAGAGTTTTTAAGCTGTACTATATAACGCCCTACAACATCATCAATTCTCTTTGCCTTGCCTATCTCTTTACCGCGCACATGTGCATCTTGAAGAAGTTCGCTGTTGTGGTAAATTTTCTCTATCTCCTCTTCAACACTGTGAGAGAGCTTATCTCCGCAGCCGTCAAAAAATTTGATTCCGTTATCTTCAAAAGAGTTGTGTGAAGCACTTATCATGATTCCCGCATCACAACGCATATTTTCAGTTATATATGCAATGGCAGGTGTCGGCATAGGACCGATTTGAATCACATCATACCCAATCGCAGTCAGTCCGCTCACAATCGCATTCTCTATCATGTAGCCACTTCTGCGTGTATCTTTTCCGACCAATATCTTGTTAGTTTTTGAGTGCGCCTTAAAGTAAATCCCAGCAGCCATAGCTACTTTCATAGCGAGTTCTGCAGTTAAAAAACTTCCAGCTTCACCTCTTACTCCATCAGTTCCAAATAGTTTCATTGCAATTCCATAATATTTAAGTGCTGTATTTTAACATATTTAATCAATAATATTTAAATTGTTCTCATTCACCTTGTCTTTAACTTAATTTTAATTATCTTTAAGCTAGAATTGCGCACTAAATTTATATGAGAAGGACTCATGCATGGCAAATCACAAGTCATCAATTAAGAGAATTCGCCAAACAATCGTTCGTTGCGAGCGTAATCGTTTTTACAGAACTCGTCTTAAAAACATTGTAAAAGATGTTCGTTCTGCAGTAACTGCAGGTAATAAAGAAGAAGCCGCGTCGGCAATGACAGTAGCAAACAAACAAATTCAAAAATTTGTAAGCAAGGGTGTCTTAAAAAAAGAGACTGCTGCTAGAAAGATTAGTCGTCTACACAGAGCTGTAAACGCACTATAAGGTTAACACTATAAATGTTATCCGATAAACTTACCTCGTTTATCAACCGTTATGAAGAGCTTGGCAAACTGCTAAGCTCTCCTGACATAACCTCTGATATCAAGAGAATGACCGCTCTCTCAAAAGAACAATCTTCACTTTTACCGATGGTAGAAAAGGCAAGAGAGTATAAAGCCCTGCTTGCAGAAATTGCAGATGCAAAAGCTATGCTTGGCGATTCCGACATGTTTGAGATGGCAAAAGAGGAGCTTAAATCACTTGAGCCAAAAGTTCCTCAACTTGAAAACGACATCAAACTCCTGCTGCTTCCAAGAGATCCAAACGACGATAGAAATATCATCGTAGAGCTTCGCGCGGGAGCAGGCGGCGATGAAGCTGGAATCTTTGTTGGAAATCTTTTTGAAGCGTATACGCGCTATGCGGATATTAAAGGGTGGAAAATTGAGATAATGAGCTCATCTCCTTCAGACTCAGGCGGATACAAAGAGATTATTGCTCTTATTAAAGGCGATCAGGTCTATAGCAGGCTGAAATATGAAGGCGGAACACACCGTGTTCAGCGTGTTCCCGCAACAGAATCGCAAGGGCGAGTACATACCTCTGCTATTACTGTTGCCGTCATGGCAGAAGTTGATGATGTTGAGATAGAGATTAATGAAAATGATCTCAAAGTCGACGTTATGCGCTCAAGCGGATGTGGCGGGCAAAGCGTAAACACGACCGACTCTGCGGTTAGAATTACGCACTTACCTACCGGCTTAGTCGTAACAAACCAAGACCAAAAATCGCAACACAAAAACAGAGAAAAGGCGATGAAGGTCTTAAAAGCAAGACTTTATGATCTGGAGATGCAAGAAGCACTTGCAAAAGATACTGCGAACCGTTCTGCACAGGTTGGAACGGGAGATAGAAGCGGAAGAATCAGAACATACAACTATCCGCAAAATCGTATCTCCGACCACAGAATTGGCTTAACGCTCTATAGACTTGCAGAAATCATGCAAGGCGGGCTTCTAGATGAGATAATAGAGCCGTTAATTGCAGACCATCAAGCAAAAATCGTCGAGGCAGCTGGTCTTTAGACCTCTGCCGTAAACACCCTTTTCACTTCTCCCTTAAACGTAATACTTCTCTCATTTACACCGAGATAAAGGGTATCACCGCTTTTTGGATAAACCTCGATATTGTTTGAGACCAAACCCTCTTTGTATGCTATATAAAAAGATGCCGCCATTCCCGTTCCACATGCAAGAGTTTCATCCTCCACGCCACGCTCATAGGTTCTAACACGTAAGTTTTTGCCATCAACGAAAACTATATTTACATTTGCATTGTGCTTCTGTCTTAGTTCTCTGGCTTCTGCCATATCAAACTCTTCAATATTTTGCGTTACATGCACAAGATGCGGAACTCCCGTATTTATCTTAAACCATCTTTTGCCGTTGTGCTCTATATTTGTCTCCAGTATTTGAGGAGGGGTCAGCTCGCTCAAAACCATTCCGCCCTTTGCGTCTGATGCCTCAACCTCGGCATTTATAACTCCTGCAATAGTCAAAAAACTCATTTTGCTAGGTGCAAGCTCATTGGCGAAAGCGTAGTGAGCACATGCGCGTGAGCCGTTTCCGCACATCTCCGCTTCGCTTCCATCAGAGTTGTAAAACTGCCACTCAAAATCAATCTTCGATTGGTTTCCTTGAAAATCATATTCACGCTCTTTGGAATCTTTTGGAACAAGGACTATCAGACCATCAGCACCCACGCCGTCTTGTCTATGGCAAAGTTTTTTTGCAAGAGAATGTCTATCTTTTTTAACAAAGGTATGAAAAATTACGAAATCATTTCCGTTTGCGCTATATTTTGAAACTATCATTTTTTCTCCAGATATTTGGCTTTTATCTTATCAACAAACTCTTCGCACTCACGCTGAAGATGCTTTAAGTCTTTTGAGTTGTCTATTACCCAAGTCGCTCTTTTTCTCTTCTCCTCTATATCCATCTGAGACTCTATTCGTCTAAGCGACTCCTCTTTAGGGTAGCCGTTTCGCTTCATAAATCTCTCTAGCTGAATATCTTTGGGAACATATACGACAACGCTCTCTTTTATATCGTAAGCACTGTTTTCAAAAAAGAGCGGAATGTCAATAAGATATGGAAATTTAAAGCTGTCTTGTTTTTTACTTCTTCGCTCTATCTCCGCTCTTATTTTTGGATGCAAAAACTCTTCAAGCTTCTTTTTCGCCTCACTGTTTGAAAAGATGAGTTGACCGAGCTTTGCTCTGTTTACCTTTGAGCCATCAACAAACTCATCCCCGAAATTCTCTCTAACCCACTCACATGAAGCGTCCAAAATCTCATGAGATATGGTGTCGGCATCTATAACTCTCATGCCATTAAGCGCGAGCAGAGAAGCTACAGTACTCTTGCCCGTAGCGATTCCTCCGGTGAGTGCTATAGCATACTTAAACGCCATTAGTTTTTGATGATCCCTAAATACTCTTTGCGAATATAGTTACCCATCGCAAATGCCGCAGGGTGAATATCGCTGTTGTAGTAGCTCAGTCCATCAATCATATCTGCACGCTGAAGATTTATGTCGGCTGTGGGATGGTACTCTTTTGAAGCCAAAAGCGCCGTTGTTCCATCGCCAATATTGTACGGCATGATGATTTTGAAAAATTTTCCAAGCATACTAATCAAACTCTTGTTCTCCTCTGCGCTGTCAAGAGAGGGGTGCTTTGTAACAAACACTCCATCTTTTTTCAAAATACGGTTCAGATGAGAAAAAAGTGCGGCATCATTTCCCATTTCAGATATTACTACATCATAGCTATCATCGTCTAAAGAACTAATCTCATTAAGAGAACATCCTACAACTTTAACATTTGCCTCTTTGTGTCTTGTGGCTTCTTGGCTCAGTTTTTGCGCATCATCGCTTATTATTAAAATATCTTTTGCCTCTTTAGATGTACACATTGGTACATGTACCATCATTTCAGTGTAAATAAAATCTCTCATATTTAAAATTCCTAAATTTGTTTTGCTGCGATTTTAGCATATTTGTTTTAATTTACATAATAATGATTCTACTTCATCTTTTTCCTATGCTAAAAATAAGCTCTCGGTAAGTCAAAAAATGATAATATCTTCACACTTTTTACACAAGGATTTATTAAATGGCAATTTCAAGAAGAGAAGCATTAGCACTCTCGGGCCTAGCACTTGCTTCTTCTACGCTTAGCGCTAATCCTGAATCTAAATCAAAAAAAGAGGCAAAGAGCAGTTCACTAACGGACTATAAAGCTCCGCTTCCGGATACTAAAAACCCTAGAGTCGTTGTTGTAGGCGGCGGATGGTCCGGACTCTCGATTGCAAAATATACAAAATTATTTACTCCAACTGCAGATGTTGTTTTGGTTGAACAAAAAAATCAGTTTATATCGTGCCCGGTAAGCAATCTATGGCTTGTAGACAAGGTAGAACTTGAATATTTAACGCACGACTATCTTCAGGCGGCAAGAAAAAACGACTATACATACTTTCAGGCTACCGCTACAGACCTTGACAAAGAGAACCGGATTTTAAAGACAAGCAACGGCTACATAGAGTACGACTACCTTGTATTTGCTCCGGGTATTGATTATGACTACTCCCGCTGGACAACGGATATAGCTTTTGAAAACAGACTTCGTCATGAATATCCTGCGGGGTTTATGCCGGGTTCTGAACATCTAACCCTAAAAAACAAGATAAAAAACTTCAAGGGCGGTAATTTTATCCTCACAGTTCCGGCAGGAAACTACAGATGTCTTCCGGCACCCTATGAGAGAGCATGTGTCATAGCCGACTACTTCAAACAGAAAAAACTAAATGCAAAAGTTATCCTGCTTGATGCGAACAACAGCATAACCATTAAAGAAGAGGGGTTTAAATCAGCTTTTGATGAGCTTTATGCGGACTACCTAGAGTATGTGCCCTCGGCAAAAATTGCAGAGATAGACCTAGACAACAAAGTGGTCTACACCGAGTTTGAAGAGTTTGAGTTTGAAGATGCCGCTTTTTACCCACAAGTAAGAGGTGCGAAAATTCTTGAACGTGTAGGGCTTGCTAAAGATGCCAAAAACAAACTAGAGGCGCACATAAATCAACTTACATACGAAGCGATTGACGCAAAAAATGTCTATATTACTGGAGACTCCCGTCCAATGGGCTTCTCAAAGTCCGGAAATACTTCAAATATCGAAGGAAGGTATGTTGCTTCTCTTATAGCCCAAAAGATAAATAAGACAAAGCCACTAAAGTGGCAGACACCTGTCACAAGCTGTTTTTCTGCCGTCTCAATAGCGCCAGAGAGAGCAATCTATATCTATACGGAGTATGCATACGATAAAAACACAATATTTAGTTTTGCAAATACCATAAGCAGCGAAGATTGGAAAAAAGATGGAGTTGTAAATGCAGAGTCTATCTACGACTGGGCAGATGCTCTCTACACAGATATGTTTGATAAATAATAGAGAGCCAAAGATAGAAACTTTGGCTCTCTATTTGTATTTCTAAAATTATCTATTTTTTTTGGGTACAATCACATAACAATTTAAATCATTTTAAGTTATACACCTTACATTATGGAATCAAAATGAATTACGACAAAATAAGAAAAAACTGTAGAGTTATCAGAATAGTGGCTGGTTTAGCGCTTGTCGCAACAGGGTTTATTACTGGCAACGCTTGGTTTTACCTCGGCGCTCTACCTCTTATAGCAGGCATTGTAAACTTCTGTCCACTCTGCATTATCTCTAAAAAGTGCTCAGTCAAATAGGAACTCCTCTTTAACTCTGGCTTTAACTCTGATGGGGTATAATTTCATACTTTTAATATTGGAGCCTTAAATGAGCCAAATAAGCTACAAAGACGCAGGTGTCGACATAGATGCCGGTAATAGTTTTGTCCAAAACATCAAACCTTTAGTAAAATCTACACAAATTCCGGGCGTTCTTGGCGGCATTGGCTCTTTTGCAGGAGCGTTTGAGCTGCCAAAGGGCTTCAAAGAGCCCGTCATGCTTGCTGCAACCGACGGTGTAGGCACCAAACTCAAACTTGCAATCGACTCAGGCATACACAACACCGTAGGCATTGACCTCGTTGCTATGTGCGTAAATGACCTCATATGCAACTTCGGTACTCCCTCTTTTTTCTTAGACTACTATGCTACCGGAAAACTTGACGTTGCTACCGCAACAAATGTTGTAGCAGGTATTGCAGAGGGTTGCAGAAGAAGCGAATGTGCGCTTATCGGCGGAGAAACCGCAGAGATGCCGGGAATGTACTCGCAAGACGACTATGACCTTGCCGGTTTTGCAGTCGGCGTGGCAGAAAAGAGCGAGATGGACAGAGTATCACTTGTGAGAGCGGGAGACAAACTCATAGCGCTTCCAAGTTCCGGACTTCACTCAAACGGCTTCTCTTTAGCTAGAAAGGTGCTGTTCGAGAAGATGGGCATGAAGTTTGAAGACGAATTTGATGGCAAACCTCTTATAGAGACTCTTTTGGAGCCTACACGCATCTATGTAAAAACATTCAAAGAGATAAAAGAGAGCGTAGTCGCACTTGCTCACATCACAGGCGGCGGAATAGTTGAAAATCTTCCTCGTGTTCTTCCTGAGAATTTAAGAGCTGAGATAAAAAGAGACTCTATCAGAGTGCTTCCAATTTTTGAGCTTATTGCGCAGCATGTAGAGAGAGATGAGATGTTTAGAGCATTTAACATGGGTGTCGGTATGATTTTGGTTGTAAAAGATGAAAACGTAGAGACTATTCTTTCTAAAACAGACGGTTACATTATCGGTGAAATCAAAGAGGGGAAAAGAGAAGCGGTTTTAGTTTAAAAAGTTTAGTTTAAAAAACAATGGAGAAAGCCTCCATTGTTTGAGTAGAGCTTAGACTTAGAAATCGCCTTTTGCAGCTCTCTCAGGAATCTTCTCCATAGCTTCTTTAACTCTTAGCATATCATTGAAAAGATCTTCATTAATCGGCTTTTTGTCCGTTCCACCGTAAAGTGCTAGAGTCATATCCATAGTAATAAGGTATCTTTTACCATTTCCATACTCTACAAGCACAATTCTACAAGGCATAAATCCGCCGTAGTAGCGTGAGTGATTAAACATCTTTTTAGCAACGCTCAGTGAACAAAGCTCAATGATTCTTGCATGCTTTACCTCGTCAGCTTTTGCATCTTCTAGGTTGAACATATTTTTCTCGCCTACAACCATCATGTTGTACTCAAGCGCTACTGATTGAATAGACTCTATGACCTCTTCTTCAGTTACATCATCAACAACTTTAAACTCAAGCATCATAGCCTGCGCAGGATCTCCGGTCTCACCGATAGTGCCCATCATCTTAGCATACGCCTCTTGAGTCTCAGACTCAAAGCCCATAAATGTCGTACCCATTTTCATCATGGTACAGCCGCTAAATAACACAGCCATTAAAGCAGCTGAAATTCCTAGTGATAATCTTTTCATCATATCTTATTTCCTTTTAAAGTAGCATTTACGTGATACTTTTATCACATAAAGAGTTTAATTATTATATCACACAATTCTGTAAGTTGACTGAAATTTTTTTGCCGATTTTGTAAAGAGAGCGCCGCCGCAAAGGGCGAACGCTACATGTGTGTGAAGAGAATTTCTTAGAACGCGTAGTTAAGTTGAACGCTGTAGCTTGTTTCAGAGTGTTTTGCTTCTATATCATTTCCCATAAAGTCTTTAAATGTCTCTTTGTTTTCAAGAGCATAAACTGCCGCTAAATCCAATGTTAGTGTCTCATTAAACGCATAAGTTCCACCTAAAGTAATATGAGACTCTTCTGTTCCAGGAAATCCTAATAAATTAAACATATTTGTCAAACCACCTGGATACATATCAGTATCTAGTGTTAAATTTTTTCCTGCATTATCCTGCACCGCACTCTCTGCATATTGGTAACCTGCACGAACAGCCCAGCCCTCAGTAGCATACTCATAACCGATAGCGATTACATCTTGATCTTCCCAACCAAAATCTTTGTATGTCTCAGCATCCTCCCATAAAATCATCTTATAGTCAAGTGCTATAGTGTGCTCATTCATCTTGTAGCTGATACCGACACCCATCTCAGCTGGAGCTGATATTTTATTATTATCATAAACTACTCCCATCCCGAGTAAGGCATTGCTTAAAACATCTTTTATATCACTCTCTACTTCAGATTTGTAAACAGCACCTAGTGTAATTCCCTGTGTCTCATACGCCAATCCAATGTTGTATCCAAGACTTACATCATCAGCAACACCGGCACCTATTGTATCGCCAGCATTTGAATTTCCACCCAGATTTGGCATAACATAATTAATATCTAATGCTGTATATTGAACTATTGGTGTCACACCTATAGCAAAACCATTCGTAGTATATACCAATGGCACACCGAACTGCATATTTTGAAGGGAGGTAACCATATTCATGTGGGTTGCATCATCACGGTAATCAACACCGAGACCACCTGTTCCCCACATACCGACACCCCAGTAGAAGTTATCATTTACCTTATTTGCAACAGAAACTGATGGAACAACAAAAAAGTCTGCATCACTCTCCGCACTAGTTCCTGCATAATTTGTGTACTCTACATCCGGCATAAAAACCATACCGCCAAAAGAGATCTCATGGTCAGATTTTATAGTAGTAATCAAAGCAGGGTTAGATAACGCTGACTCCGCACCATGACCAACACCAATTCCTACTCCACCCATACCGCGAGTTTTTGCGCCCATACCTATTAGTGCTGAACCGTTTGTTGCAAATGCACTTGTTGCACCTAAAGCTAATGCAGCTACCACTGCAAGTTTAATTGTTCTTTTCATTTTCTCTCCTACGAGTAATTTAGAATGTAAGCATTATAGGAGAGTAATTTTTAACCGTTTCTTAAACGAATAGTAAACAAGCATAAAGGAAGCTTAACTATAATCTTTAATTTGCCAGATATATAATCTTTGCATATAACTAAAATCAATCTACGCTATAAAAAACGCCCTATTTAGCTTTTATATAAGTTTTTTGTATATTTTAGTATGGTTGATGTTATATGGAGTATCTTTTTTCGATTGTTTGCAAAGCGTGATAAAATTATCATAACGTGTAATTATGTAACACTTATGTAATAATTTAATTATATTACACATGAAGTAAAATTACCCAAGAGACCGTAAATAGGCGCAAAAGAGTAATATTAATGAAAAAGCACTCTCTCTTTTAGTTCTACAATTTTTCGATTGCTGTAGAGTTTTAGATTTTTTGCGCCTTTTATCTCATAACCTGAGCCGTTTTCTAAAACTCTGCACTCAGGATGCTTCTGCGCATTTCTCTCTTTTGGCATACCTTTTACAATATTTTTTTGTGCTTCAAGATTGAGCACGCCTTGGCTAAGTCCGCCATAGAGACGCCCACTGCTCTCCTCTAAGAACGCCTTTGCCTCTTTTGCTTCTATGGTATTGCTGATTTTCTGTTTCTTTATCTCTTGCGCTATCTCCTGCGCGTCTTTTGCCTCAAAGATCTTCTCATTGAGCGCATAAGAACTATTGTAAAGCTCACTATTTGGAAGCTCTACTTTGTTTTGGCTC
>NZ_JACUTS010000172.1 GCF_014859695.1 Sulfurimonas sp.
AATTAATGCATATCTAAAAATGAGACTAGTGAGAAGTTAGTTCTTTCACAGTCTCAGGAGCATGGGAGCAAAAAAAATCTTTATATGTTAAGAGAGAAAAGATAAATGAGACAAAAACTAAAAGAAAAAGCACAAGCAATAGCAAAAAACCCAAATACTAAAAAAGCGCTTGAGTCAATGAAGCCTGAGAAAAACTTATGGGGTATCGGCGGGGTTATTCTCTTTTTTTTAGTTCCTGAGTTTATCGCCTACATCTGGGGAGCGGATATTACAGAGTTTGCGAAAAATCAGCTCTTGGAGCCTCAGAACTTTTTTTCTACGCAGTATTACGAACTTTTAGTGATGCTTTTTGAAGATGGCATGAGCTTCTTAAATCTTGCCATTGGCATAGCACTTCTGCTCTGGCTGTTTTTTTAGATGAGAGCGCAAGACCTTGAACACGGTTTTTACGAGTGGGACGGCGACGTTTTGGTGCTAAATATACTCGGCACGCCTATGGCAAAAAAAGATGTCATACTTAAACCAAAGGGCAATCAGCTAAAGGTGAGCGTAAAAGCACAACCCCAAAACGGACGGGCAACGGACTATATGGTCTCGTTTCTGGCAAAAGAGTTTGGCGTAAGCTCATCCGATATAGAGGTGGTTTACGGGCGTGAGAGCATCCACAAACAGCTTCGCATAAAAGCGCCCAAAAAACTCTCAGGCGGTATAGAGTTTGAGTAGAATTGAAGATATTTTTGTATAATCAGAAAAAAATTATAGATTTAACTAGGAATTGCAATGATGACAAAAGATGATTTTAACGAGGGTTTACTTGGCTTTTTAGACGCTTCGCCGACACCGTTCCACGCAACGCAGAATATGGCCGGAATGTTTGAGAACGCCGGCTTTGTAAAGCTTAGTGAAGTAGAGAAGTGGTCTCTGAAAAAAGGCGAGAGATATTACGTCACCCGCAACGACTCATCTATCATAGCTTTTACATATCCGGGCTCTAAAGAGTACGTTATGGTCGGTGCTCACACGGATTCGCCAAACCTAAAGCTAAAACCAAAACCTGTTATAAAAGAGCATGGAGTCGTAAAGTTTGGAGTTGAGCCTTACGGCGGAGTTCTGCTGAACACTTGGTTTGACAGAGATCTCTCTTTGGCGGGGAGAGTGAGCTATCTCGATGCAAAAAATATCATAAAAGACGCACTCATAGATGCCCAAAAACCGATAGCGATCATCCCCTCTCTTGCTATTCATCTCGATCGTGAGGTAAATGAGAAAAAAAGCGTAAATGCCCAAACTGACATAACGCCCATATTGTCTACGTCTGAAGAGTTCAGTTTTGAGCTCTTTTTAAAAGAGCAGTTAAAGTCAAGCGGCGTAGATGACGCAGTGGAGCTTTATGCGAACGAGCTTAGTTTTTATGATACACAAAAAGCCTCGTTTGTGGGTTTAAATAGTGAGTTTATTGCAAGTGCAAGGATAGACAATCTGCTTAGCTGTTACGTCGGGATGCTCTCCATCTGCAGCATCGGCGAAGATAAACCGATGCTCTTTATTGCAAGCGATCATGAAGAGGTTGGGAGCGAGAGCACGTCAGGGGCAGGGGGCTCGTTCTTGGAGAGCACGCTCAAGCGTATGTTTGGAGATTTTGAAGAGTATACGCAGATGA
>NZ_JACUTS010000066.1 GCF_014859695.1 Sulfurimonas sp.
TTCATTCTCTCTGCCTCTATCTTTAAGTCTAAGATAGAGCATCTCTTTTGGTATTCCAATTTCTATAGTTGCAACATCTTCAAAAGTGTTTTCAAAATCTTTGATAGCCTCTCTTGATATAGAGATAATATTAAGTCCATCTTTTATTGAATGCTTTGATATACCGTATATATTTCCATGAGCTTTCCACGAGGAAACAAAAAAATCACTTCTCTTTAAGTACAAAAAATCATCCTTACTTATATAATAGTTTGATTCATTCTCATCTGGAATTCTTGTAATATATCGAGTGACAAAAGTTGCTTTTATATCATTTTGTATTGCCTTAAGCAGGGTATCTTTACCAACCCCGCTTGCTCCTACTATTAAAATTATTTTTATCATCATTAGAACCTAAAGTTTTTAATTCCGTTATACACGACTTCACCGTCTTTAAAAGTCATAACCACTTTTGGGATATGGGCTTCATCGATAATTACTATATCAGCCAAATATCCCTCTTTTATCTCACCTCTAGTATCAAGTCCTGCGAGCTTCGCAGGAGTGGAGCTAATCATAGAAAACCCCTCTTCAAGGCTTAAATCTAACTCTTTTTGAAGCTTATATGGACTTAAAAGCATAGAAGCAGGATGATAATCGCTACACAAATAATCACAAACGCCATTTTTAATCAGTTCAACAGCGGCAATATTTCCGCTTTGAGATCCACCTCTTACAACATTTGGTGCACCCATACCTGTTTTTATTCCCATTTTTTTAGCTTGTGTAGCAACTTCTAAAGAGAGTGGAAACTCTGAAAAACTCACACCTAAAGCTTTAAGAGTGTTGAGCTTTTCTATACAATCATCATCATGACTAAGAACCGGCAAATTATGGTTAATTGAAAAAGTCACTAAATCTTCCACGACCGATTTTTTATCTTTTGATGCTTTTTTGAGAAGATACTCTTCCACTTCATCTTCATGTATAGCATAAGTTTTTAAGAAATATTTTTTCCAAGCCTCCAAAGTTTTAAACTGCCCTTGCCCAGGTGAGTGATCCATAATTGACAGTAGATTTATTTTTTTAGATTTTATGAGTTCTTTTACGGTTTCAAGAGAACTCTCACTTGTGATTTCAAATCGTGCATGGATAAAATTATCAATTCCCAAATGTTGCTTATTTGTTTGAAAAATCTCTTCTATTAACTCACGAGACTGTTCTGTACCTCTGCCTTTACTTAACTCTCCATCATTAAACCCGACAGCATGAAACATGGTAGTGATTCCAGCCATTGAGAGTTTTTTATCAAGTTCTACTACTGCCATAGAGGTAGAAAATCTAGCTCCAGGTCTTGGTTCTATCTCTTTTTCTATCGCATCGCCATGCAAATCCACAAATCCTGCTACGACCCTTTTGTCTCCAAAATCTATAGCAACATCTAAGCTTTTATACTCACAAATTGATTCTATCTTCTCTTTTTTGATAACAATATCAGCACCTTGAAACTTTCCATCAATGAGTATATTTGTACTTCTAATGATTGTCTGCATATTTTTTTTCCCTTATATCGTAAACTTTATCGCTAATGGCTCTCATAGCTTCCAAATCATGAAATATCCCTATCATAGCAACACCCTCAGCTTTGATTTTTTGAAGTCTTTGTATCACTTTCATGGTGTTGCTGTGGTCAAGTGAAGCAGTCGGTTCATCTAGCAAAAGTACCGATTTTGGGGCGATAATTCCTTTTGCAATATTTACCCGTTGCTGTTCTCCACCGCTAAATGTAAGAGGTGAAACATTAAAAAGTTCCTCTTTAATTCCTAAATAACTAAGCAACTCACAAGCAGCCTCTTTTGCATTTTTTTCATCTTCACCTTTATCTATCAATGGCTGTGCTACCACATCCACCGCACCGATTCTGGGCAACACTTTTAAAAATTGCGATACATACCCGATCTCATCTTTTCGCAAACTAAGCATTGTGCTTTCATCACAAGTTGCGATATTAACGCTAGCTCCATCCTCTTTTGTAAAAATAATATCTCCGCAAGTAGTAGTATATGTTCTATAAAGTGCTTTTAAAATAGAAGATTTTCCCATCCCGCTTGGTCCGTAAAGGGATAAAAACTCCCCTTTTTTCACTTCAAAATTGATATCTTCATACCCTTGTATTTTGATACCGCCTCTTGTGTGTACCGTAAACTCTTTTGATAAATTTCTAACTTTTAATTTTTCCATAACCACTCCTACAATACACTTGAAACTAGCACTTGAGTGTATGGATGCTGTGGGTCTTCTAAAATCTGATCCGTTAATCCATACTCTACTATCTTGCCGTTTTTCATCACAATACAAATGTCAGTTAGATGCTTTATGACACCCAAATCATGCGAAACAATAACCATCGCAAACCCTATCTCTTTTTGCAACTCTTTTATTAAGTCTAAGATTTTGGCTTGAACCGATAAATCAAGTCCTGTTGTCGGTTCATCAAGAAGTAAAATTTTTGGATTGCTTGAGAGTGCTTTTGAAATTTGAATTCTTTGTTGTTGCCCGCCACTAAAACAATCAGGATAATCATCTATCCTCTGAACCGGAATTTCTGTTTTTTCTAAAAAATACAAAGCTCTAGCTCTAATCTCTTCATATTTTTTTGTGCCACTCATAATTACTTTTTCGGCGATATTTCCCCCTGCACTAAATTGATAATTAAGTCCCAGTCGTGGATTTTGATAAATCATCGACATCAATTCATCTCTTAAATATCCTAGCTCGTTTGCATTAGCTTCAAGTACATTTTTATACCCGCCAAGAGCATCTACAAAAGTATCCATATGAATAATTCCACTACTTGCTTTTTGGTCTTGATAGATGAGTTGTAAAAGTGTTGATTTACCACTTCCACTCTCTCCTACAATTCCTAAAATCTCCCCTTTTTTAAGATGTAAATTGATACTATTTACAGCAACTACACTTCCGCAATGTGGACAAATAGAGTTATCAAATTCTGCTCCTGTGCTTTCTAGGCATTTGTCACAAAATCTCCCATACACTTTATTGACATTTTTTAAATCAAGTATCATTATCTTGCCCCTTTTTCTAACTGCTTATCACAATATGCCGTATCATTGCAATAAAATTTCACTTCACCCTCATTGGTATGCACTTCATCCATAAACACCCCACTTGCTCCACATCTTGCACATTTTTTGTTTGCAAAACTCTCCACTTTAAACTCTCTGTCTTCAAATTTCAAAGGCTCTACTTTTGTGTAAGGTGGTATTGCATAGATTTTTTTCTCTCTTCCTGCCCCTAAAAGGATGAGTGCTTTATTGTTGTTTAATTTTTTAGTGTCGTATTTTGGTATGGGACTAGGATCCATGGCATATCTATCATGTACCATCACAGGGTATCTGTGCCCGATTCTGCTGTCTCCAAATTGAGCCGTATCTTCATATAAAAGCACCCACAATTTCGCATAGTCACTATTTGCATGCATCACTTTTTGCTTATAACTGTCGGCTTCAACATTGGTTAATACTTCAGGATAAGGGACTTGTAAAACTAGTGTTTGCCCCTCTCTCATAGGTTCTTCAGGGATTCTATGACGACTTTGAATAATATCCGCACATACCGTATCTAAAGTTGTTTGGTTGTCTGTAACTGAAACGATAAAGTTTCTGATATTAACAGCATTGACACTTCCATCACACCCTTGATCTATCACTTTTAGGCAATCTTCCTCATTGATAATAGCTAGCGTCACTTGCAGTCCACCAGTTCCCCAGCCTCTAGCAATAGGAAGCTCACGACTCGCAAAAGATACCTGATACCCTGGGATTGCTATGGCTTTTAAAGTAGCTCGTCTTATCTCTTTTTTTGCATCTTCATCTAAAAAACCGTATCTCATCTATTTTTTCTCCCCAATGCTTAAGTATTTTTTTGCATTTTCATATACTTGCAGGTCTGCTTGAAATGTTACATAGTGTGGAAGTTTGTAGTGATTAGTAAAGCCTTGCGATTCTATTCCATCTATATGATGCACTATCATCTCAAAATTATCAGCAATGCCGCCTTGACCTATAGTATGTGATTTGTTATAAAGAGTTGTATCAAGGATACTCATACTTATCGCTTTTGTTTCATTAAAACCAAAACAACATCCAAACCCTGTTGTAAGCTTCGTGCTTCCATCACTTTGTTTTTCAAAAGTAGCAGCTGCTTCACAAGCAGTGATATCGATCTCGCCGATTTTTACTTCATTTTTAGTAAAGGGATGGGTAAATTTTACTTCACTCCTTCCAAGTCTAAGGTCGCCGATAGTAGGATGGACATCCCCATATCCTCTCATAGAGGTGTAGGCAAATGCTAACATCGAACCGCTCTCACCCCTTGCCATTATTTGCATTACGGCACTTCGTGGATATGGAGCAGATGGGAAAACTCTTGTGATGTCACTAATATGTTCATCTTTTGGCAAAGTTTTTATCATATTGGCATCTCTTAGAGGTTTTAGAGCAGACTCTACAAAAATATCATCATTTTTATAATCATCCCAAACTGTTTTATCTATCGTTTTTGTCAAGATGAGTTTCACTTCATAATCGCCTGAAGGTCCTAAAATTTGACCCCCTTTGATATCTTTAAAAGCTGAAGAGATTCTTCGTACCACTCTCATCTCATCCGTGTGAATTGTTTTTGCGATTCCCGCTCTAGCACAAGAACTTCTATGGGCTCTTAGAAAAAAAGATGCATTGAGCAAATCCCCACCTGCTTTTAGTATGGCTTGCGCAGAGAGTTTTTTAGAATACAAACTTCCCTCGCTTATCACTTTATCAACCCCGTATCTTAAAGAGTTTTCTATTGCAAAAGCATCAATCTTTTGGTTTAAATTTATCTCTTCTTCATAAAAAGCTAAAGAGTTTTTTATGGCCTCTTCCCCACCTTTAATTGCCACAAATCCCATTATCGCACCTCCACTTTCGTTGTACGGCTAAGGGCTATTAGCTCACCGATACTATTAATGAAAAAAATCTCAACCCCTAAAGGATAATCACTATTCTTTTTCATCAAAACATCTATAAATTTCTTATTACAAGGGAGATTTACCTCTTTTTTCCCATCAATTCCGGGACCACTTAAAAGATGTGAGTAAGAGTTAAAATCTTCACATTTAAAAATCAAGGTTGCCGAAAAATCAGGGTTAAGATAATCTCCCTTTTTTGCTTCAAGGATTAGGCGAGTATCAATAACATCACTTAAGATATAATCAGCCTCTTGTATGGTGGTTATTTTTGGATTTGTGATAGCTTCTATTAAAGTAATATCTTCATCTCCGCTGTAATAATAAGTAACTTCATTAAAGAAAAGTAGATTTGCAACTGCTAATAAGTGCGAATCAAATACACTCTTTATTTTAGTAATTTTCCCAGGCATCGCCAACGCATCACTCAAGCTTTTAAAGTTTTGTCTGTTTAATTGTTCTAAATCCATATTGTTCATTCTTTATCCTTGAGCCATAAGGTCAAAATTTACCCTTGTGGCATTGACTTTTTTGTTGAGCTCTTTTTGCAATTTTTGTATATTTTGTACTGTTTTGGCAGCCAAAGCTTCAATCTCTTCTTTGAAAAGATTAGCACCAAAACACCCATCACAAACCGCAATATATAGGGAGAGCTTTTCATTGTCATCTTGCACCATTGCCCATCCTTTGCTTGATAAATCATTCCCCACTTGTATAATTGTAGTTGTGACCAGTAATTCTCCGGCATAAAACTCTCCTTTACTGATTGGATCGAAAATTGGCTGCAATAGTGTTTGTTGCACAGGAGATTGAAGCACTACAATATTTAACTCATTTTTTATTTTGTTATATAACTCTTCAAGTAGGCTAAAATCAGCTTTTTGAAGGATAAAGTTTAAATCTTCTCGTAACATTTTCTTTCCTATACTAATTTTTTTCTAAAGTATGATGAAACTTTAGAGATGATTGAGACAACGATGATAATAAGTAAAATAATCGTCGCCGTTTGTTGGTACTCAAAAAGTTTGATACTCATAATAAGCTCAAAACCAATACCGCCTGCTCCTACAAGCCCCATAGTTGTTGAGGCTCTTACATTTCTATCAAGCATATAAAGATTGTAGCTATGAAACAGAGGAACTATCTGTTTAAAGTATCCGTGATAGAGTATGTGCAGTTTTGATGACCCCGTTGAAGTCAATGCTTCGATTGGTTTTTCATCTATACTCTCTATAGTTTCTGCATAAAACTTTGCTAAAAATCCTGTTACATGCAGTGCAATTGCAAGAACTCCGGCAAATGGACTAAGCCCAACAATAGATACTAAAATAATCGCAAAAAGCAAATCAGGCATCGCTCGTAAAAAATTAACAAACTCTCCTACAATAACTCTTGTTGGAGTATTTACTTTTATATTTTTTGCCAATACAAATCCAAGAGGTAGCGAAAAAACTATAGCCATAACCGTAGCGGCTATTGCCATTGCAATGGTTTCTAGCATTAAAAATCCAAACTCCTCGATCCTTCCTAAATCAAGCGGGAAAAAACCTGCAAGTGTTTCATACACTCTAGGAAGTCCTGCGATAAGTGAGCCAAGCTCTAAGGGCTTGTAAATTATTGCCACTGTTCCAAGCGCTAAAAACAAAATAGCGAGAAATGTTTTTTTAAAGTACTCATGATTGTGTTTGCTTGAATGCAAGATGATTTCTCTTGCATAATTTGAAACTCTATCGATTAAGCTCAGTATGATAAGAATACAAATAAGCATAGCAGCCACTTTGTCATAGTTAAAATACCGAAGCTCACCGTAAAGCTCCATGCCAATCCCGCCTGCTCCTACAAGTCCTAAAACCATAGCGATTCTTATGTTGTGATCTAGTAAATAAAGCGTATAGTTGCTAATAAGCGAGAGCGCTTGTTCAAAAATACCGTGTCGAAGCATATAGACATAACCGCTTCCCGTTGATTTGATAGCTTCAATCGGTTTCATATCGATACTCTCAAAACTCTCAATATAAAACTTCGTCAAAAGCCCGATAGTTGCAAATATAATAGCAAGTATCCCTGCCAAACTTCCAACAGCAACAGAAACAACAAAAATAAGCGCATACACAATATCAGGAATCGAGCGTAAAATATTTATGAACTCATTGATTAAAACATATACTATTTTATTTGGTGCTAGATTTCTCGCACCCAAAAATCCAAGCGGCAAAGATATAATTGTTCCGATTATCGTTCCCCATACGCCCATGGCCACTGTTTCGCCCAAAAGCTCGACTATGGTGTCAAAATTTTTAAAATTGGGTGGGAACATCTCTTTTATTAAATCTATTCCGTATTGATATCCTTCTATCAGGGCAGTTATGCTTACCTGTGAGATTTGAAACGACCAAATTACAACAAAAAAAGCTATTGCCCAAAGGGCATATGCAACTTTTTTATTCATCGCCAAACTCTTCATCATCTTCACTAGATTCCAAATCACCGTAAATTGAAGTCAAAATCTCATGTGTTAGTTCATCGGGATGACCGTCAAAAATCAGTTTTCCATTAGAGAGACCTATAACTCTATCAAAATACTTTTCACTAATAAGCTCTAACTGATGGATAACCGTAATAGTCGTAGTATGCTCTTTTTCATTAATCTTAGAAAAAAGCTTGAGTATTTTTTTACCCGTTTTTATATCAAGATTTGCCGTCGGTTCATCTGCTAGTAATATTTTAGGCTCTTGCATTAAAGCCCTTGCAATCGCTACTCTTTGCTTTTGTCCACCGCTTAGACTATCAACTCTTTCATCATATTTATCGGCTAGTTTTACAAACTCTAAGATATCTTTTGCTTTTTTCTTATCGCTTTTTTTGAAAAATCCCATGCCTACAGCTACACTCTCCGACAAAACTCTTTTTTTCCCCAAAGTGCCGGTTAGCACATTGTGCAAAACCGTAGTTCTTTCAATCAGATTAAAGAGTTGATAGACCATGGCAACCTTAGCTCTTAGCTCTTTTACCTCTTTTTTTGATCTATAATCTATTTTTTTGCCATCTACTATTATCTCCCCGACATCAGGGGTTACAAAACCGTTAATACTTCTCATCAAAGTAGTTTTTCCTGAACCGCTAAGTCCAATAAATGCTACTTTTTGACCTTGCTTAATGGTTAAATTTATATCATCTAAAACTTTTTGATCTCCAAATTTTTTAGATAAATTCCTAATCTCTATTTTCATTTTCTACCTTTGATTTTGGACTGCATAAGCAGCCCAGTTTTAAATTGTGATTATCTCACTTCATCAATTACTTTTTTCATATCTTTGATGATGTCAAACTCTTTATCATCTACTATTTTGTAACCTGTTATTTTTCCATAACCCGTAACTATATTTTTTGGCACTTTTACAATAGCGTTTTTGATTTTTTCTTTTATATCGCTATCCAAGTCCCCTCTATAAGCCAATGGTGAACCGGGAAGCGGAGATGATTCCCAGATTACTACATTTGTCTCTTTTGAGATTTTGCCGCTCTCTAGCATTTTTGGATATGAGATGTCGTTATCTGCTACAATATCCATGATTTTATTTTTTATAACAAGTTCAGCAGCATCATGAGTCCCTGTAAAAGATACCTTTTTAAATGTTTTTTTAGGATCAATTCCAGCTTTATACATAAAATACCTAGGAGCAGCATATCCCGAAGTCGATGCAACATCTGTAAATGCCATCAGGTACTCTCCATTGTATGGAGTTAATTTTGTATTAAGCTGTTTCATCCCCTCAAGACCGACTAACGGTGTAGTTATATCCAAGGCTTTTACAACTTCAGGAGTCGCTACGAGGTATGATTTATAGGTAGTAATGCCTTTACTGTTTATACCGACTGCAAATGCTTCTGCACCTGCTCTTTGGGCTGCCATTGCGTAGGAGAATGGGCCAAACCAAGCAATGTCTACTTTTTTTGCTCTCATGGCTTCGATAACACCCGTATAATCAGTTGAAGCTTTAAGCTCAATACATTGACCCGTCTCTTTCTCAAGCCACTGTGCCATTGGCTTATACTGTTCAAGCATTGCTTTTGGATCTTCAGCAGGGATAAGTCCAAGCGTCAAACACTCTTTAGCGGCTGCCACACTACTCAATACCGATAACCCGATGAGTGTTGTGATTACTATTTTTTTCATTTTTTTTCCTGTTTAGTTATAATAAGAATGAGTTTTAACTCAAAAACTAAAGCCGTCTATTTAGGTATTTGTTATGTTTAGATAGACGGCGGCTCTTCTCTTCTCATTGGCTTAATTTGATGAGTTTTTTTGGATTTTTACCTCCTTCTCCTCAATCTTATCTTTCAAATATTGATAAATAATTTCATAACTGATGTCCCTGCAACCCCTGAAGCTACGAAAAGGGTACTTTTCGAAAAATGAGAGGTATTTACGAAATTTTTTTGCAAAAGTGTGTAATATCAACATCTTAAGTTGTATACATTTTTTTGGAGAAATTATACTGGTGAAATATTACAGATAGGTTACACTTGTATAGACAAGTTAAGCTCTAATGCTACATGCTAAAATGAATACGCCCGCTTTTAAAGACTTCGCTTTGTGGCGGGAACAAATTTTCTTATATTTCAACTTTCACGCATAGAATTTTTGTTGTCTTCTTATGCTACAATTCTGATTAT
>NZ_JACUTS010000067.1 GCF_014859695.1 Sulfurimonas sp.
AAATTAGAGGTATTTACGAACTTTTTTGCAAAAGTGCGTAAGGTCAGTTATTTATCTTTTGAAATTGCGTCAAGAACACCGTTTATAAACTTAGGAGATTGTTCTGTTCCGAATGCTTTTGTTATCTCAACCGCTTCATTTATAACCACCGCAGAGTCAAGTTCTCCGTAGAGTATCTCATAAGTTGCAAGTCTGAGTGTTGCTCTCTCGATGGCTCCGAGTCTCTCAAAATCCCAATCTTTTAGATGTTTAACTATTGCCACATCAACCGACTCTATGTTTTTCATAACACCCTCATAAAGCGTGAGTGCGAAATCTTTTTGCTTGTTGCGAATCTTCTTCTCTTCTAAAATCTCATCCGTATGCTCTGCAATATTTCCGTTGCCCAAATCAAATGCGTAGAGCAAACTTACAACTGCCATTCTGGCTTGATGTCTAGTTGCCATGATTATAAGTTCTCGTAAAGGTCTAACATCTCGACAACAACCGTCATCGCTTCAAAACCTTTGTTTCCTGCTTTTGTGCCCGCTCTCTCGATTGCCTGCTCGATTGTGTCAGTCGTTAAAAGCCCGAAGGATACAGGTTTTTGATACTTTAGGCTCATTGTCGCTATCCCTTTTGTAGCTTCCGCAGAAACATAGTCAAAGTGAGGAGTTGCTCCGCGGATAACAGCGCCAAGTGCACAGATTGCGTCATATTTTTTGCTAGCCAGAAGCTGGTCAATTATCATTGGAAGCTCAAATGCTCCAGGAACCAAAACGTGCGTCAAATCAGCATCATCTCCGCCATGACGAGCGAATGCATCCTTTGCGCCCTCAACAAGTCTGTCAACAATAAAGTGATTCCATCTCGTACTTACTATCGCAATTTTCTTGCCGTTTACTACTTTTAATTTGCCTTCGATTAAATTCATCTTTTTTCCTTTTTAAAATTTAGTGTTTTGTCTTGAATTTTTTATCTTACCAATTTTTATTGATTTTTTTGTTATGTTATAGTAAATATTATAACTATCAAAAACCAGTATTCTGCAATCTTTTTTTATATTTTTCTTTTTACAATCAAACCCTAAATATGGATTTAATTGCAAAAGTCTTATAAACTCTCTCATTTTGTTAACATATTCAACAGCTACCGATGACTTATCTTTAAATATATTATGAAAAATAGTGTCCAAATCAATTTCTGCTTGTTTTGTATATTTAATTTGAAGCATATTTTTTTATAAGTTCATCAAATATTTCATCATGAGATTGTTTGCACATTCCTGAATCAAATCCCTTTTGTATTTCATCTTCTAAATAGGACAAATCCTCATCCACGCTTTGGCTTTTAAAGCCATCAAAGCTAAGTTTAATGAACTCAAAAAATTTCTCTTTATTACTATGGAACTCATCCAAAAATATATGCTCAATCTGCTTATCTTCAATAGTTAAAGTAATCATTTTCAAATCTCCTGAATTTTTTTAATCTTAGCAACAAGAGCTTCCAGCTCGTCTAATTTTATCATATTAGGACCGTCACTAAGTGCGATGCTTGGGTCAAAGTGCGTCTCAAAAAAGAAACCGTCAACTCCTACAGCTGCAGCAGCACTTGCCAGATAAGGAACCATTGTTCTGTCTCCGCCCGTTTTTCCGCCAAGTGCACCCGGAGCTTGAACGGAGTGCGTTGCATCAAAAATAGTCGGTGCAAACTCTCTCATGATAACAAGTGCGCGCATATCTACGACAATATTTCCATATCCAAAAGAGCTTCCTCTCTCGCAGAGATAAACTCCGTGTTTTTTTGAAGCCTCATAGCTCACCTCATCACAACCGCGGGTTTTAAGCACCTTTGCCACAGAGTAGCGCATATCGGGCGGGTTTATAAACTGCCCTTTTTTGATATTTACCTCTTTTGTAGTTTTTGCACATGCAACTAAAAGGTCTGTTTGACGACATAAAAATGCGGGGACTTGAAGCATATCGACAACTTCGGCAACCTGAGCCACTTGATGCGACTCGTGTACATCCGTTACAACTTTGTAGCCAAAATCTTTTTTAACTTTTTCTAAAATTCTAAGTCCTTCTTCTATGCCCAATCCGCGAAAACTATCGAGTGATGTACGATTGGCTTTATCAAAAGAGGATTTAAAATAGAAATCTATAGTCGGGTCATTTTGATAAACCTCTAAAGCTTTAGCGATTTTAAAAATATTCTCTTCGCTCTCTATGACGCAAGGTCCGGCGAGTAATTTCATCTGTTTGCCTTTTTAACTGATGTTACGCACCTAAACGAACACGTCCGTTTAGGCGGCAGGGACTAAAGTCCCTACAACCCCCTAAAGCTACGAAAAACTTTGTTTTTCGAGAACTAAAATATATTTTTACACATTTTTATGAAAAAGTGCGCAATGCCAGTTATTAAAAATAGGAAGCGATTATATCATAAGTAAAATCATTTTGCCTTTGCTACCATGATTCCTGCGGCAACTATCAAAACGATTCCGGATGCACTCAAAAGGCTTGGAAGCGCATCGCCGAGCATTAACCCGACCAAAATCGCAAATACTATGTTTGTGTAACTTACCGCACCGACAATGCCGGCTTTTGTCTCGCCGTACGCTTTTGTCATGTAGTATTGCGACATTGTTCCAAGCGCTCCGAGTCCTACAACATAGAACCAAACAATTCCGCTTGGCATAACGAATTTACCCATCATAAAATCAAGCTCCGCTATATAAAAATAGTGTGAGAGCAAAAACAGCAGCATGGGCCCTACGGTTCCCACAAGCGTAAAGGAGAGGACTATCATTCTTGTATCGTAGTAGTTTCTAAGCTCTCTTACCGACGTGTATGCAAGAGCGGCTCCCACTCCGCTAAAAATACCAAGCAGGTCATATTTGCTAAAGCCGATTCCGCTGGGCTGTGCTATAAGAACTATGCCGCCAAAACCTATAAATACTGCAATCCAAGAGCTTAGAGAGAGCTTTTCTTTTAAAAGAAGCCATGCGAATATTGCGGTAAAAATGGGTGCGGTTTTTGAGTATGTTACGGCGTCTCCGAGCGGAATATGGGCAATATTGTAAAAATATGCCAAAAGTGCCGAGAAACCCATCAACCCTCTAAAAAAAAGTAAAAGAGGTCTTCCGCCTTTATGTGTCATGGGAGTTTTATAGAGCGCATAACCTATAAAGATAACGCCGAATATGTTTCTAAAAAACACAACCTCAAGTGAGCTCATATGCTCTGATGCCAACTTTGCAAATGCACCCATAATCGCAAACAAAAAGGATGCAAAGAGCATATATTTGACACCGTTATCTAATTCTTTTATATATTTCATGGACGAAAGTATACCAATCTTTTTTAATTCAAATAGGTTATAATATCTTATGTATGCAAAGGAATTGTATGTCATTACGAGTTATGGCTCTTTTATCGTGCCTGCTGCTGAACATTTATGCTTCAGAGGAGTGCACATTTGAACAATATGTAGATGAAAAACATAAAAAATTTTCAAGATATGTTGTTAAAGTTTTTGACAACGTTGATAAGAGTATTAGCCGTTGGGTCCAAGAGTCAGATGACAATGAAACAAGCGAAGATGAGACTCTTACTCATATCGATAAATTTTTTAAGGATGAAAAGTTTATCGAGGAGACCCAGATGAGTTTTTTACGCCTGCGTCTTGGCTCCGAATTTCAGTCAAAAGCTGATGAAGATTACAGGTATAAAATAAGAGCGCAAATACCTCTTAACAGAACCAAAAAGAGCTTTCAGCTTTTTATTGAAGATGTTGAAAAAAACTACTTTGACCCAGAGAGCTCCACTGAAGTAAAAGAGAGAAGCACGGCGGTCGGTATCAACTTCTTTGCCCCAGTCTACAAGGAGATTAAATCAAAATACTCCATAGGAATCAGCAGCTTTACACCTTACGCAAAAGCAAGATACTCCAAGGATTTCAAACTGGACAATTGGATTATTCAGCCAACTCAGCAATTTAAATACTCCCTTAAAACAGATTGGAGCGAAGAGACAAATCTCTATTTTAATAGAGCCCTTGTAGATGAGCGCTCTCTTTTTAGAACAACACTCTATCGTAAAACGCAATCGCATGTTGACGGATTTGACTATGCCGTTACTTTCTCATACTACCTAACACTCTCGAGTAAAAAAGGATTTAGCATCTCTCAGCAATTTTGGGGCAACTCCAAATATAAGTGCGAAGTCGCACCCCAAAATTACAACGGCATAAGTAACTATTCTACATCTGTCTCATGGCGACAAAATGTTTTTAAGCAATGGATTTCACTAGAACTTGGACCAGGTATAAGTTTTCACAGGCAGTATGGGTATGAACCAAACTATGTGTTTCAATTTAATGTGGATTTTTATTTTGGAAATATTTAAATAAAATCTGCACTACAATTTCACATTATAATAAAGTGTAAAATTTGATACAATATATGTAAAATGTATGGGAGTTGCTATGAGGTATGTTTTAATACTTTTTTTACTTATAAGCTCTGTTTTTTCAAAAGATATTTCAACACGCTATGATGTGCATGTGAGCCTTTTAGGAAACGTAGGGTACGCCGATGTAACCTTAAGAGAATCCGGAGGAACGTACGAAATAAAGCTTATAGCAAACACTGCCGGTGTTGCAGCTGCACTTTTAAAAGACAGGGTCGAGACTTTTATGAGCAGAGGCAGAGTTGTTGATGGCAAATATGTTCCGGATATCTTTATAGCATCCAAAGTAACGACAAAAAGATTAAGAGTTCAAACATACTACTTTGACCATGAGAAAAAAGAGATAAAATTAGTAGAAGAGAAAACAAAATTAGTAAACAAAACGAGATTTGATCCAAAGCGTTTTAAAATCATATCCGAAGAGGTAAGTAAAAACTCTGTAGAGGAGAGTTTCTTAGATGTTTATAAAGATGCAGACGTGCTAAGTTCATACCTAAATACAAAAACTACCTGCAACTCTGAGGAAAAATTTTACAAGCTTGTCGCAGTGGGTGCTCATGACGAGGAAAACAATATAACCGTCTCTTGCTTAAAAGGAGTAGAGAGAGACTCTGCAATACTCAACTTTTCTGAGGGCATAGAAGATATATACAACCTAAACGTAGAGCCCTTTGATAAAGATGACGAAATAGTTGACGTGCTTGTGGCGTTTGATCATGACGGGCTTTTAAAAGAGGCTCTTCTGGGCGAAGTATTTTGGATAGGGAAAATTACAGCAAAAAGAGTCTACCATAAAATCAGCAGTAACTAATTGCCAATAAATTTAAAGGAAAATCATGGGAAACATAATACTACTGGCTATTTTAGCCGCATTTTTTTACTGGATATTTAAGAGCTACTCAAGATATACACTCTATTCACAAGAAGCATTTAAAAACTTCTCTGTCTCCAAAGAGTCTCTTCAAAAGAGCGAACTTGGTCTTTTTGTAGCGCTTGTTGCGAAAGTTGCAAAGGCTGATGGCAGAGTTGATGCGCTTGAGGCTGAGTTAATCGGAATTATGTTTGATGATATCTCGGCTCTTTTTCCAGAGCCACAAAAAACAAAAGATATACTCAAAGAAATCTTTAACGAGCATAAAAACGGCTCTGCTGACCCAAGAGAACTTGCGCATATTTTGGCAAAAGCGATTAAAAGAGATGTAGCCAAGCAGCACCAGTTTATGGGATTTTTAATCCAGCTTGCTTTTGTTGATGGAGAGGTAAGCAAAAGCGAAGAGGAGATTTTAGCCTCTATTGCACAAGCATTAGAATTTGACCCAAGTACTTATCATGGCATGTTTGAACAGTTTGAAAAAATGGTTCATAACATCAGACCAAAAGCAAATATCGGCGATGCATATAAATTATTAGGCATAAATGAGAGCGATGATATGGATACAATTAAAAAGGCGTACAGAAAACTAATAAGAGAATACCATCCAGATATCATCAAATCTCAAGGCAAAGACGATGCATATATGCAAGAGGCAACCGCAAAAACTCAAGAGATAAACCAAGCGTATGAGATGATAAAAGCTCACAGGAAATAGTGAACATAAAAGATTATTTTAAAAAATCTCTCTCCCAAAAAAAATCAATCCAACCGTCTGCCTCATTTATCCAAAAATGAGGCTCATAAACAGATGTTTTTTTGTAAAAAAGAGTACATGAGACAAACTCAATCTCTTCATATTTTTTTTCCAAATACTCCATAACAGCCGCTAGCGTATCCCCGCTATCTGCTATGTCATCAACAACAAGCACTTTTTTTACTCCATCAAGCTGACACGTATCAAATATATTTAACATATCCCTCTTAAAAGTTTTATCATAAAGCTCCGTTCTTATGCTTTGAACTTGGCGGATGTCAAGCCCTTCTGCCATAGCATGTGAAAGTGTAAGCCCTCCTCTGGCAATGGCTATAATTGCCTCACAATGTGAACCTTTTACCATCTGTATTAAAGAGAGCGTATCGATTTTAAAATCTTCATAACTGTAATATTTCATACGCGTATTATACAACAATAATAAATCCCGTTTAAGATTAAAACTGATACAATCATTACAGAAAAAAAAGGAGATCAAGAAATGATCAAAACTGTTTTATCAATTTTAGCAGCAAGCTTGCTTTTATCCTTAGTTACCGGCTGTAGTAAAGATGCTAAACCCCAAGAGAGAAGTGTGGATTTTGCTTGTGAACAAGAGGGTGTTCCCGCTCCAAAGTGGACATGTATTCCTGATGTGCAAGATGCTTATGCGGGTATCGGTATAGCACAAAAGAGTGCTGCCGGAATGGCTCATATGAGAAGAGTAGCAATGGCTAACGGTCGTTCAGACCTAGCTCAGCAGATAGAGTCTGAAGTCAAAGATAAAATCACCATCTACACAGGAACAACAGGTGTAGGCACAACTGAGACCGTAGACAAGGCGATTGAAACCGTAACAAAGCAGGTTGCAAAGGTTGACTTGGTCGGTTCAAAAGCAGTTGATATGTGGAGCGCCCCTTCAGGTGCCATCTATATGCTTGTAACCGTTTCTAAAGATTCTGCAAACGAGCAGATTCAAAACAACATTAGAACAAGTTTCAAAAACGATCAAGCTCTCTGGCAGCAGTTTAAAGCTAAAAATGCACTCCAAGAGTTAGAAAAAGAGTTTACTACAAACTAAAGAGTATCTTCTTTACGCAGAGACGATTAAGTCTCTGCATCTCCATAAACAAATATGCAAGAGAGCAAGGTTTTTTATAAACCTAAAATTACTCTTATATTTTGCTATAATTCCAAATAAACTACAAATTCAACTCTCTTCTTAGGTAAAAATATGAAAAAAATCGCAATAATCGGTCGCCCAAATGTCGGCAAAAGCTCTCTTTTTAACAGATTAGTCAAAAAAAGAGATGCTATCACATCGGATATAGCAGGAACAACAAGGGATGTCAAAAGACGAAGCGTCATGATTATGAATAAAGAGGCCCTTCTTTTGGATACCGGCGGGCTTGACCAAGGGTGCGAACTTTTTGACAAAATCAAAGAGAAATCACTTGAAGCTGCAAAAAAAGCCGATATTGTCCTCTACATGGTTGATGGCAAAAGCATTCCTGAAGAGAAAGATAAAAAGTTATTTTACGAGCTTCAAACACTGGGCAAAGATGTGGCTCTGGTTGTCAACAAAATTGACAATGACAAACTTAAAGATAATCTTTGGGATTTTTATGAGTTTGGATGTGATGCGATTTTCGGCATATCGGTTGCACACAACAGAGGCGTAGTCTCCCTACTTGAGTGGGTGTATGACAAGATTCCCGACTCTGACATTGTAAAAGAAGAGGGCGAAGAAGAGGATGATGTAAATCTAGTCGATGAAGATGAGAGTGCATTTGAGTTTGATGAGCATAACGAAGAGGAAGAGGATGACGGCTTTTTCTATACGGATGAGGAAGAGGAAGAGGATTTTGAAGATGACTCCATCTTTGCACAAAATGATAGAATCAAAGAGTTTGACGAAAATGATGTAAATCATATAAAAATCTCTATTATCGGGCGCACAAATGTTGGAAAAAGCTCTCTTTTAAATGCTCTGCTCGGCGAAGAGCGCTCAGTTGTAAGCTCTGTAGCGGGAACAACTATCGACCCGATTGATGAGAGCATCGAGTACAAAGGCAAACAGCTTACTTTTGTCGATACTGCGGGATTAAGAAGACGCGGCAAGATTCTCGGCATCGAGAAGTTTGCTCTTATGCGTACAAAAGAGATGCTTGAGAACTCAAATATGGCTCTTGTTGTTCTTGACGCAAGCGAACCGTTTTTAGATTTGGATGAAAAAATTGCAGGTCTGGTTGACAGCAACCGCCTTGCATGTATCATTGTTTTAAACAAGTGGGATATCGCTTCAAGAGACGATTATGACAAAATTATTCAAGAGGTAAGAGACAGATTTAAGTTTCTTGCTTATGCGCCCATCATAACCCTCTCTGCAAAGTCACACAAAAGAGTCGATAAGCTTCATGATATGATTTTAGAGATAAATGAAAACTACTCTCAGCGCATAAAAACATCTGATCTAAATGTCGCCCTAGAAAAGGCGATGAGAAGGCATCAGCTCCCATCTATGCATGGACAGATTATAAAAATATACTATGCAACGCAGTATGAGACTAGACCGCCTAAAATCGCTATTGTTATGAACAAACCGCGAGGACTTCACTTTACATATAGAAGATATTTAACAAATAAACTAAGAGAGACTTTTAGCTTTAGCGGAACGCCTGTTCTTTTCAAAGCTAAAAAACGCGGAGATAAGTAAAAGGAGAAAAGCTCCTTTTACGTTTAAGCTTTTAAAATGGTTTGATTATAACCATCGCCACAATAATCAGTAGCAAAATTGTCGGAACTTCGTTATAGGCGCGAAAAAATTTACCGCTCTTTGTACACTCATCATTTAAAAACTTCACTCTAAAATATCCAAGCGAAAAGAAATATGCAATCAAAATAAGAACAAAAAATATCTTTGCATGCAGCCAGCCGTTGCCGCTAAAACCAAGTTCATAAGCAAGATAAGAGCCACTCAAAACAGTAGCCCACATTGCCGGAACCCCAATATATTTGTAAATCTTCATCTCCATAACTTTTACTACTTTTACAAACCCCTCATTGTCGGCATTTTCGGCATGATAAACAAAAAGACGCGGCATGTAAAAAAGTACGGCGTACCACGAGATAAAAGAGAGGATATGAAACCAGACTATCCAGTTATACATGACTACTCTTCTACTACTTCTATCTCTTTAATAGAAGCCGTCTTATGTGAAACTACCTTGTCATGAAGACGGCGAAGTGCCTTTGTAGCTCTATCAATTGCCAAATCAATAGCCGCGTCCAAATCTTCATCACTCTGATTTATAACTACTGGCTGCGCATGCGCTATATGGATGTCAAACTCTACGCTCACACCCTTTTTTTCGCTTCCTATATTTACGTTTACGGTCGTAATATCCAGTGAATATTTCTTAAAAGCTTCAATAGCCGCTTCTATATGAGCTCTTGTGTTTGCGTGTAGAGATACATCTTTTGCATGAAGAAGTACATTCATAATAAATCCTTTTGTTTGGCAGAGTGCCTATTTTAGCCAAATAGTAGCGAAATAAAGCTAAAAAATGTATAATAC
>NZ_JACUTS010000173.1 GCF_014859695.1 Sulfurimonas sp.
TCCTTCTTTTTAAACGCTCCGGTTTCACAGATAATAGTGTTCTCATCATAAAACGCTCTTCTTTTCTCTTTAATAGCGCTATTGTCATAGAGTGCAAAAAAGTAGGAGAGTATGGTTACAAATACAAAGGAGCCCATAAAGATAAAGGGTATCGTCCGTAGTGATGGTTTTTGATTCTTTTTTAAAGCCGAGAAGTGCAGCAGCACCAATGTAAAACCAAGGATGATTGAGAGTTTAAAGATTTCAAGAGCCACGCCATCGCCTTCTTCTGTTTTTATACAAAGTATAAGAAATGTGAGTGAAAGCGTGGTTTCGTTTTAGTGATACTGCATTGTCATATATAAAATGTGGTACAAATAACCAACTTATTCACACCATTTATGGTATGATTGTATAAAGCAATCGCACTATTTGAAGGAAAGAAGATTATGAAACGCTGGATTTGGCAACAAAGTGAATATCCAAACTTTACCTATGACCTAAAAAGATTAGAGAGTTTGATACAAAAAGTCTCTCTTGAGCAAGGATACTTAATCGCTCTTGCACAAACCATAGATAAAGACAATATTCTTCAAAGACGCTTTGAATCCTTGATGAATGAGGCTATAAGCACTTCTGCCATCGAGGGAGAGATTCTAAACCGCGATAGCGTAAAAGCCTCAATTCAAAAAAAGCTTGGATTCAAAGAGATACACTATAAAAAAATAGATGAGGCGACAGATTATCTTATAGAGATACTTATAGATGCAAATACTAACTATGACAAAGAGTTGACGATGGAGAGGCTATTTGGTTGGCACAATGCTCTCTTTCCAAAAGGATACAGTGGATTACGCAAAGTAAATACAGCATCATTTAGAGGCGAAGAGACCATGGAAGTAGTAGGAATAGAGCGCGGCAGAGAGGTGGTTTTTTACGAAGCGCCGCCTAGAGCTGACTTAAAGCATGAGATGCAGAGATTTTTAGATTGGTTCAATGCTGCCGAACCTAGTTTGATAAAAGCCTGCACTGCACATCTTTGGTTTGTTATAATCCACCCATTCGATGATGGAAACGGAAGAATCGCAAGGGCTATAACAGATTTGGTACTCTCCAAAATAGAAAACTCTAAGATCTCAAGACTATACTCTATGTCAAGTGCCATAAACACAGACAGAAAAGGCTATTACAGCGCACTTGAACATACTACTGGATATATAAATAAAGAGAGCAATCCTCTTGATATAACCCATTGGTGCGAGTGGTTTTTATCTACCCTGCATAATGCTCTTATTGACACTAAAAAAAAGCTTGACTATATAGTACAAAAAACAAAGTTTTGGGATAAACATAAAAATGATGAGCTTAATACAAGAGAGATAAAAGTACTTAATTTTATACTCGATATGGGAGCAGAAAATTTCCAAGGGAACTTGAGCAAAAAGAAATATATGAGCATCGCAGACACTGCATCGACAAATGCTTCAAGAGACATAGCACAACTCTTAGAGCTTGGCTGTATAAGACAAAAAGAGGGAACTAGCGGAAGAAATACTGCTTATGAGATAATCTTGGATTAGCCCTTAACACTCTCTATCTTTTGGCAGATCTCACGCATAACATACTCTAGTTTTTTTGCTTT
>NZ_JACUTS010000068.1 GCF_014859695.1 Sulfurimonas sp.
TTTGTTTTTCGAGAACTACAAGAAGTCTTGTGATATAATCAACATAAAATATCGGATTTGCTTAATGAGAGAGAAAAAAATTATCGGTACTAAAGAGCTTATATCCATTCCGGACTTAGATCTTTATAATCTTGATGCAAAAATTGATACCGGTGCAGATTCAAACGCTCTACACTGCGACGATATATTTGTAGATGATGAGAATATTGTACATTTTAAACTATTGGATGAAGTGCATACGGCATACAATGGGAAAAAAATGGCTGTTCCTCTCTATGCTATGAAAAAAGTCCGCAGCTCAAACGGAGAACTGCAGCACAGACCATCAATCCGGGTCGATGTTGAGTTTTTTGGAAAAACCTATAAAACAGTTATATCTCTTACAAACCGCTCAGACATGAAGTACCCTATGCTGATTGGCAAAAAATTTTTAGCAAACAAATTTTTAGTTGATGTTTCAAAAGAATATCTTACAAAAACAATCTAATAGAGGGAAAAATATGAGAGTCTATATATTATCAAGAAACAAAGAACTATACTCTACAAAAAGATTGGTTGAAGCCGCTCAGGCAAGAGACTGGGAAGTCAGAGTGATTGACTATCTAAAATGCAGCATTGAGATAGCAAAGGGCGAGCTTAAAATCAACTATCAGGGAAAAGAGCTTCCCGCTCCTGATGCCATTATTCCAAGAATCGGAGCGAGCAGAACTTTTTACGGAACTGCCATGGTAAGGCACTTTGAGATGATGTCTACCTTTTCAACATCGGGAAATCTAGCTCTTGCAAGAAGCAGAGACAAACTTAGAAGCCTTCAAATACTCTCAAAAAACGGTGTAGATATGCCAAAAACCGTTTTTGCTTCTAACAAATCAAATGCAAAAGATGTTATTGAACTAAGCGGAGGGGCGCCGCTGATACTCAAGATACTTGAGGGAACGCAAGGGGTCGGAGTAGTTTTAGTAGACAGTGAGAAGGCGGCAAAGTCTGTACTAGACGCATTTTACGGGATGGATGTAAATCTTCTTGTTCAAGAGTATATAGAAGAGGCAGGCGGAGCCGACATAAGAGTTCTGGTTGTGGGAGGAAAAGTGGTCGGTGCTATGAAGAGACAAGGTGCAGAGGGTGATTTCCGCTCAAACCTCCATCAGGGAGGAAGTGCAACTGCTCATAAACTCTCTAGAAAAGAGAAAACAACGGCGCTTGCTGCCGCAAAAGCGATGGGTCTTGGAGTTTGCGGGGTTGATATGATACCTTCAGCAAGAGGTCCTTTAGTCATGGAGGTAAACTCTTCACCTGGATTAGAGGGGATTGAAAAATCTACAAAGATAGATATCGCCGGAAAAATCATGGACTATATTGCAGAAAACGTAACTCCGAAATGTGAAACAAACACGAAGAGAAGAAAATTAAAAAAAGATAGCATTGGAGCTTAGAGTATGCCTGATGCAAAATTTGTTTTAGGTGCCAAAGAGATACCAAAAGGTGCAAATCTTACCGTAAATATTGAACTGCCAAAACTTTACAACACACCGACTCAGCTCCCCATACATGTTATCAGAGGCAAAAAAGAGGGTCCTGTGGTCTTTATCAGTGCAGCCATCCATGGAGATGAGTTAAACGGCATAGAGATAATAAGGCGGCTTAGAAAACTGAATATTTTAAAGAAGATAAAAGGAACTATTTTGCTGGTTCCCATAGTTAATGTTTATGGAATTATGACGCTCTCAAGATATCTGCCCGATAGAAGAGATTTAAACAGAAGCTTTCCAGGAACTCCAAAAGGCTCTCTGGCGAGCAGGGTTGCAAAAATATTTTTTGATGAAGTCGTAAGAAAATGCGACCTTGGAATAGACCTTCACACCGCTTCAATCCACAAATCTAATCTTCCCCAAGTTAGAACAAACATAGACAACGAATACGCTTTTTCTTTGGCAAAAGCATTTGGGGCTCCCGTTGTTCTTCACTCCGAACTTCGAGACGGCTCACTAAGGGCAGTTGCGCAAGATGAGGGCATCCCTATACTTCTTTATGAAGCAGGCGAGGCGTTAAGATTTGATGAAACATCAATCAGAATCGGTGTGCATGGGATAATAAATGTACTTAGAGAAAATGGAATGCTGCCAAAAGTCGCAAAAAAAAGAGATAGAAAAAACCCTATAGCTACAAGAAACAGTCAGTGGATACGTTCAAGTGAGAGCGGCATGTTAAGAACCATAAAAGCTCTCGGCGATACTGTCCGTAAAGACGAGATTATCGCTTTTATAGATGAGCCCCTCGGAGATAACAGCTTTGAGTTAAGAGCACCGTATGACGGGGTAATCATAGGCAAATCAGAGATACCTCTTGTACAAGAGGGAGATGCGATTTTTCACATAGCAAAACTTAGGAATCTTGAGATAGCAGAAAATAAAATCGAGTATTTCAATGAAAATTCAATTGAGTTAAGCGAATTTTTTGAACTCAACAACGAGGATATAATAGAGTAATCATGGAACTATTTTACGATATATTGAAACAACTTATCCGAATACCGAGTGTTGTCGGGGAAGAACACCCCTTTTTTATGTTTATAAAAAGAGAGCTTGAAGAGTTAGGCGTAAAGGTTGAGTACTACGACGGTGTGCTTATAGCAAAAGGGGATGACCCAAAAAGTGGATACATCTCTGCACATGCCGACAGACATGGTCTTATCTGTACGGGGCATAACGAGTTTCAGTATGCTGCGTTTATTGCAAAAAACAAGGCGGACTTGACGGGTGATTCAAGTTCAGAGCAGCTGCTCCACAACTTTACCGCAAGATTTGTCGATGAAAAAGTTCAGGCGTATGAGCCATGGTCTGGAACCTACTTGGGACTTGGCTCGATTAAAGATGCTTTTTTATGTCAAAGAAGAAAAAACATTATCTTTAAAGTAGAGGGATTTGAGTACCTATTTCCCGGAACACCCATAGCTTTTACCGATAAACTTGAGATAAAAGACGATCTTATCTCCGCACAACTCGACAACGTCATAAGCGTAGCCATCATTATCTACATGTACGCCATCGGCTATAGGGGAACAGCTTTTTTTACCGCTTCTGAGGAGGCTGGAAGAAGCTGGAGATTTTTGCTAGAGTGGTTTAGACGTTTTGACATAAAAACAGACGAGCTTCTCGTTCTTGACACTAGCCCCTACCCTACTCTGGATGAGATTAAAAATATAGACATAGTTATGAGAAACAGAGATTCCAACGCAGTGTTCAGGTCGCCTTTAAAAAATAAGATAAAACAAATAGCGATTAAAAACAAGATACGCTATGATTTTAAAGACAACTATCTAAAAGCTAAAATGGCAAGAAACGGCACGATAAGCTCTCTTGGAACTACAGAACTTGGAAGATTGATTCATGCAACCAAGGGCGAGATACAGGGAACTACTCTGCAGATACCTACAATCGGGTATCATACAGTCCATGAAACGACAACAAAAAATGCAGTTGAGGGTATGATTAAAGTTTTAAAAGAGTTGTATATAACTAAAAACATAAAAGAGGAAAAGTGACTAATATTCATGACCTAGTTGAAAATCTTCACTTAGAGGATTTACAAAACGAAAAACATCCATCTATATTTGATGAAAACGATGGCTATGAGATGCTTATTCTCAGATTGCCGGTAATTATGGATGAACTTGAAGTAGTCTCCACAGGATTTATAATCACTCCCGACAACAGCTATCTATACAAGCGGGATGAAAAAGAGTTTCACTCTTTAGGAAGCCGTTTTGAAGCTCCTTATGAGATTTTAGACGGCATGGTTGATGAACTTTTAAAAGCTTTTGACGGTTACCGCGGCCTACTTGAAGATATGGAGGAGAGCCTTTACCTAAATAAAACGGCAGACTCTTTTATGAACCAATGGCTAAAACTTAAGCGCAATATTGTACGAATAGAGAGAATACTAATACATGCATCTTCGACTATGGACAGGGCGATTGAATATTATGAAAAGAGTGATAATTTTCCGCTAAATCATTATATTGACCTGCATGAACACATGGAGAGAACAATGAGATCTGCTACGCTGCAACTCTCTAAGCTTGATTACCTTTATAGTTTCTACAGTGCGCGAACAAACGAGAGAATGAACACTCTCATCTACAACCTTACCATTATATCGGCTATATTTTTACCGCTGAATCTTGTTGTCGGCTTCTTCGGCATGAATACAAGCGGTCTCCCCTTTACAGAAGGTGCATCAGGAACGTCAAACGTTGTTATTTTGATAGTCTGTTTATTGATTATTGCACTTGGCGTTATCAGTTTTATTAAAAAGAGAGTATAAAAGAAGAGGTTTGTCACTAAAATAGGCTGAGAGACCTATTTTAGAAGGAGAAATAAAATTTTAGATATTTAAATTAATAAATATCTGAATTTGGGTGGTTAGGCTTAGTAATGGGGGTCTGAGCCTCTTTTGTGTCGTAGTGAACTACGTTGTCTGCTTGAAGAGCACCTAATGTCAATGCGATTAATAAAATAATCTTTTTCATTTTGTATCCTTTGGTAAGAACGCGTTACGCTCTAGTTTTTTAAATCAGAGTAATTTTATCCGATTTAACTTTTAACTTTCTTATCACTTTTTAATTACGTAGTAGTTTTAAGAATTTTTTAAATATTTATAAAAACCTCTGTTTTGTAATTTGAGACAATCTCAAATCCGCTATAATTCCACATGTCAAAATTTAAAGTTTATTCAGATTATTCGCCTGCTGGCGACCAGCCTACAGCCATTAAGACTATAAGTGATTCCATTATAAAAGGGAACCGCTACCAAGCCTTAGAGGGCGTGACTGGAAGCGGTAAGACCTACACAATGGCAAGTGTTATAGAAAAAGTGCAGATGCCAACCATCATCATGACGCACAACAAAACTCTTGCCGCACAACTATACAGCGAATTTCGCCAGTTTTTCCCAAATAACCATGTAGAGTATTTTGTCTCATACTACGACTACTATCAGCCAGAGGCGTACATCCCGCGTCAAGACCTCTTTATAGAAAAAGACAGCGCTATAAACGACGAGCTTGAGCGTCTTCGCCTCTCCTCAACTGCAAATCTTCTCAGCTATGATGACGTTATCGTCGTGGCTTCCGTATCTGCAAACTACGGTTTGGGAGACCCGCAGGAGTATGAAAATATGGTGCAGTCCATTGCCATCGGCGACACAATTGCACAAAAAAAGCTTCTGCTTCGTCTTGTAGAGATGGGTTACAGTCGAAACGACACCTACTTCGACAGCGGACATATACGCGTAAACGGCGAGACTTTAGATGTATTTCCGCCCTACTTTGAGCAAGAAGCCATCCGCATAGAGTTTTTCGGCGACGAGATAGAGGCTATCTACACCTTTGATGTAATAGATAACAAAAAGCTTGAAGATCATAAACACTTTACTATCTACGCAACCTCGCAGTTTAGCGTAAGCCAAGAGAAGATGTCTGTGGCAATAAAACGCATAGAAGAGGAGCTTGATGAGAGACTTGCATACTTTCAAAAAGAGGGCAAACTTGTTGAGTATCAACGTCTGAAACAGAGGGTAGAGTTCGACCTTGAGATGCTTCAGACTACGGGAATGTGTAAAGGGGTTGAGAACTACTCAAGACTTCTCACAAACAAAAAACCGGGGGAAGCACCCTACACTCTGCTTGATTACTTTGCTCTGCACCATAAAGAGTATCTTGTCATTGTTGATGAATCACACGTTTCACTCCCGCAATACCGCGGCATGTACGCGGGAGACAGAGCCAGAAAAGAGGTTTTGGTGGAGTACGGTTTTCGTCTGCCGAGTGCGCTTGACAACAGACCTCTAAAAGCTGATGAGTATATAAACAAAGCTCCACACTATCTTTTTGTATCTGCAACGCCATCAATTTATGAACTTGAAATGTCAAGCGTCATTGCAAAGCAGATTATCCGCCCTACCGGACTTCTTGACCCTGTTTTGGAGATAAAACCATCAACAAACCAAGTTGAAGATATACATGATGAGATAAAAAAGGTAACTGCCAAAAATGAGCGTGTTCTGATAACGGTTCTTACAAAAAAGATGGCAGAAGCGCTTACAAAATACCTTGCAGATTTGGGAGTAAAAGCTGAGTATATGCACTCAGAAATAGACACAATACAAAGAAACCAGATTATACGTTCTCTTCGTCAAGGCGAATTTGACGTTCTCATCGGGATAAATCTACTGCGTGAGGGGTTGGACCTTCCTGAAGTAAGCCTTGTAGCCATCTTAGACGCGGACAAAGAGGGATTTTTAAGAAGTGAGACAGCTCTTATACAGACAATAGGAAGAGGTGCTAGAAACTCAAACGGCAGAGTTATTTTATACGCAAATAAAATCACTTCCTCTATGCAAAAGGCGATTGACATCACCAATGCAAGAAGAGAGGTGCAGAAAAAATATAACATAGAGCATAATATTACGCCGACAACAACCATTCGTAAACTTGATGAAAATCTTAAGGTTGAGGATTACGGCGGTATTTACCAAAAACATAAAAAAATGGATAAAATACCGCCTTCAGAGAGAAAAGCGATGATAAAAGAGCTCTCTTTAAAAATGAAAGGCGCAGCCCGTGAGCTAAACTTTGAAGAAGCCGCTCACCTTCGTGATGAAATAACAAAAATAAAAAAACTTTAGGATACATAGATAAATGGAAGATACATTTAGCAACTTAGCGACTTATGGATATATAGGGCTTTTTCTCTACTCTTTAGGCGGTGGTTTCATAGCCCTTGTCGGAGCAGGTGTTTTGTCTTTTATGGGCAAAATGGATTTAAGCCTCTCCATTCTTATAGCATTTATAGCAAATGCTCTTGGAGATTTTTTACTTTTCTACATGGCAAGATATCAAAAAACAATGATGATTGATGGTCTGCGCAAACATAGAAGAAAACTCGCACTTGCACACATTATGATGAAAAAGAATGGTTCGTGGATAATTTTAATCCAAAAATTTGTCTATGGCATAAAAACACTTATACCGATTGCTATCGGATTGACAAAGTATGATTTTAAGAAATTTGCTATATTAAATGTTTTAAGTGCCGGTGCTTGGGCTCTTATTTTTGGACTCGGCAGTTACTATTCAGGTAATTTTTTAGTAAAAGTGGCTCAGGCTGTAGGAGATAAGCCATGGATAGCGCCTATAATTCTAGTAGTTTTTGGCTCAGCTTTATGGTTTTATATGAAACATGCCACAAAACGAAGGAACTGAGCTTCTTTAGAAATAGAAAAGTCAAATAGAGAGATTTAACTCTCTATTTTTGGTCCTGCAGCAGAGTAGTCAAACTCGCTGTCTTGGCTCTGATATTTTTTAAAGTTCTCTATAAACATCTCGGCTAACGTATCTCTGGTTGTATCAAACCCTTCTTTATCCATCCATGCGTTACGAGGGTTAAGAATCTCTGGATTTATATCTCCCAGAGTTTTTGGAACATGTAGACCGAATGTTTTTGTAACATCAAATTCGCTGCGCTTGATGCTTCCGTCTAAAATAGCATTGATGCACGCACGTGTGTCTTTGATGCTCATTCTATGTCCAACACCATATTTTCCACCGGTCCAGCCGGTATTTACAAGGTAAACATTTACGCTATGTTTGTCAATCTTTTCACCCAGTAGCTTAGCATAAACCGTTGGATGAAGCGGCAAGAAAGCCTCCCCAAAACAAGCGCTAAATGTTGCAACAGGCTCGGTAATACCGCGCTCTGTTCCTGCAACCTTTGCAGTATATCCGCTTAGGAAGTAGTACATTGCTTGTTCACGTGTAAGTTTTGAGACAGGAGGAAGAACGCCAAAAGCGTCCGCAGTTAAAAAGATTATGTTTTCAGGATGGCTTGCACCTAGGGACGGTTCGTGGTTGTCTATATGCTCTATCGGGTAAGAGACTCTGGTGTTCTCTGTTTTGCTTGAGTCTTCGTAATCGACTTCACCGTCACCGTACATGACGACATTTTCAAGCAGAGCACCGGGTCTAATGGCGTTGTAAATCTCCGGCTCGCTCTTACCGTCAAGATTTATAACCTTGGCGTAACAGCCGCCTTCAAAATTAAACACACCGTCATCATCCCATCCATGCTCATCATCACCGATAAGTCTTCTATGTGGATCTGTTGAGAGCGTAGTTTTCCCGGTACCGCTTAGTCCGAAGAAAAGTGCCGTATCGCCACGTTCTCCTACATTTGCAGAACAGTGCATAGAGAGTTTACCCTCTAGCGGCAACCAGTAGTTCATCATAGAGAAGATTCCCTTTTTTAACTCGCCGCCGTACCATGTACCGCCGATAATAGCTAAATTGTTCTCGATGTCAAAAAGCACAAAAACTTCAGAGTTGAGCCCATGCTCCATCCATTTGTCGTTAACTGCTTTACAAGCATTTAGTACGGTAAATTGTGGTTTAAAAACTTCCAGTTCTTCTTCTGTAGGGCGAATAAACATATTTTTAACAAAGTGAGACTGCCAAGCTATTTCTGTAATAAAACGTATATTCTTTTTTGAAGCTTCGCTAGAACCGCTATAAACATCAGTTACATAAAGATCTTTGCCGGAGAGCTGCTCTCTTGAGAGATCTAAAAGTTCATTAAATATTTCTTCACTGATTTTTTGATTTATATCACCCCAAGCAATATATTGATTTGACGGATAACGATCTACAAAATATTTGTCTTTTGGACTGCGACCGGTAAAAATACCAGTGTCTACAGCTGTTGCACCCTTCTTGGTCACAACACACTCATTATTTTCAATCTCATGTCGAATTAGTTCATCATAACTTAGATTATGATAAATCTTACCAACACTTTTTAAGCCTATCTCTTCTAACTCGGTTAAGTTCATAACTTGCCTTATGGTACTTTTTAATTATGGGTGGAATTATACACTTAATAAACATAAATTAAAAGTAAATATCTTGTTCGGATTTCATTTTTTTATAACTTTTATAATACGTTAATTGCAGAAAAATTACTTTAAGAATTTTTTGGTAAAATTTCGCTCATGCTCGCATAACTCAGTTGGTAGAGTGTTACCTCGACAAGGTAAAAGTCACTGGTTCGAGTCCAGTTGTGAGCACCATCATTTATTACTACTAATTACTTATTTTAGGCACTTTAAGCTCCCCCTATGTTTTACTTGTTACAATTTCCATATATCCATTTACTACTAAATACTGATAAAATGTTGCGGTAAATGTTGCGGTAAGATTTTAAACAAGGTAGAAATAAAAATGTCTAATTTGATAAAAACAAAATTTGCAGGTATTTACTACAAAGAAGAGCCTAAAACAAAGGTTAAAACCTACATTGCCAGAATCAATATAAGAGGTCTTATTAACACGGAACAGATAGTCGGGTACTCCAATGATGCAATAAGGACAAACCCCTCTATAGCCTTTCAAAAAAGAAATGAACTCATACAAAAAATAAAAGC
>NZ_JACUTS010000009.1 GCF_014859695.1 Sulfurimonas sp.
ACGCTGTACCGCGCTTAACAGTGCCGTTTTTCTTAACTTTAAAACGCTTGACAGCGCCTTTAACCGATTTCATCTTTGGCATCGAAACTCCTTTGTAAATTAAAGGGCACCTCTAAAAATCCTATAAAATCTCAAAGCCTAAAAAAGGAGTGAGATTGTGCAAAACTTTTTTTGAGTCATAGCCGTAGCTATGGCGATAAAAAATTTTGTGCAAGATTGCTCCTTTTTTAGGCTCCCAAAGGGCAATAGAGCAAACACGCTACTGCTTCGTTGAAATCACTTGAAGCTACTAGTAGCTCCTGCGTAATTTCGCCTCACATTAGCATATTTGCTCTATTGTTGAGAACTTATAGGGTTTTTAGAGGTGCCCTGAAGCCGCAATTATACCCAAATTTTTTTAATTTTTGCTATACTCACGCCATGAAATCTATACAACATATACAAAACGCACTTAATGATTTAGATAAAGAGGTAGAGGCAATTCTTGTAGATATGAGCTTGCCTATGAACGAGAAAGACAATCGTATGCTTCCGCTTTTGCAGCAAAAAAGGGTTCTTGCTCAGGCACTTGAGGATTTAACTTACTTGAAAAATAACCCGCCAAAACCAAATCAGGCATGTGGAATTTCCAAACATAGAAAAGATTGATATTTTTTCAAAAATAATCGATAGATAATTTTATTCAAATTCGAGGCAAAATTTTGTTTAATTGAGGAGTTTACTTGTGGTAAATGACGAAATTCAACCAAATTTTAACGAAGAAGTTGGATAAAATTATCTATCGAGAGACTTCCCTCCAGATACCTGCGGCACATAACACTCCAAGGTGTGCTGCTGTATTCCTACCCTGACACAGTATCTCAAAGCACTATTGCACAGGTCTAAAGAGAAGCGACGCAATTATAGCCAAAAAAGTTAAATGAAGCAAAGCCTCAGAGAGAGATTGTGCCTACGGCATTTTTTATGGCATCAAAGTAGAGTTTATAATCAAACTCGCTGTTTTTTTGAGCAGCTTCTGACTCCATCTCCGTCGCCATCTCATAAATCTCATTAAGTTTTATATTTCCTGCACTCCCTTTTATAGCATGTGCATTTAATCTGATTTTGTCATAATCTTTACTCTTGATTGACTCTTCAAGAGCCTCTAAAATTGAATCCATCTCTTTTAAAAAACTCTCAATAATCATAGGAATATATCTGTTTTTTATCCCGATTGAGAGTGCTAGATTGTCGTAGTCCAAATCTGAATAATCAACATTTAAAGCAAGCATAATCAAATCCTTTTGCTCTTTTATGTTAAAAGCTGACCTTACGCACTTTTGTAAAAAAGTTTGTAAAATACCTTATAATTCTCGAAAAAGATACTTTTTCGTAGCTTTAGGGGGTTGTAGGGACATCTGTCCCTGCCACTAGAACGGACGAGTTCGTTTTAGTGCGTAACATCAGTTAAAAGCCTACAGTGATAATTCTACCGTAAAAAATTGCATTTTTGATACAATACGCAATGCTATATATTGTAACAGCTCTAAAATCGGAATCTCAGGCGTTTGTTGAGAAATATAGACTTACCAAAACAAACTATAGCGGATACACTGTTTTTGAAGGTAAAGAGCTTAGAGTTATTGTAAGCGGCGTGGGTGTGGAGTCTGTAAAAAAAGCCTCTTCTTTTCTTTTAGAAAATTTTGCCGTAAGTGACGATGACACATTTATAAACGTAGGTATCTGCGGAGCAAATAGAGAGCACAACATAGGCACTCTTCTTGCCATAGGCTCAATTATCTACAGAGGCAAAAACTATAAAGTAAGCACAGAACCGCATACCATTACATGCGTTGATGAAGAGATTTCTCAAGATTTTTACATACTTGCGGATATGGAGTCGTTTGGCTTTTATGAAGCTCTAAAAGAGATGCAAAACTATCACATCTTTAAGGTTGTAAGTGATCATTTTGAACCGGAAAGTGTGACAAAAGATGCAACGAAAAAATTGATATTTAGCGCAATAGATGCAATGATGAGAGAGGTTAGAAGATGAGAAAAGTTGTAGTTACAGGGGCAAGTAGCGGCATAGGCAAAGAGATTGTTAGAAGATTGCTGCTTCTGGATTATGAAGTCATAGGTGTTAGCAGAAGCGTTAAAAAAGAGGATTTTGACTCTCAAAACTTTACTCCTCTTCAAGCGGACCTTACAAATGAGACATCAACCCTTGCAGCTTGCAAAAAACTCTCAAGCGAAGATATCTACATGTTGATTAACTGTGCGGGATTTGGCAGGTTTGAACCGCATGAAGAGCTAAGTGCAAAGACTATTACAAGTATGGTTTTTTTAAATCTTACAGCGCCCATGCTTCTGACAAACGCCCTGCTGAGAGATTTGAAAAAAAATAGCGGCTATCTTATAAACATAAACTCCATAGAAGCGCTTAGAACAAGTAAGTTTGCAGGAGTTTACGGCGCTACTAAAGCGGGACTTAAAGCCTTTGGGGACTCTTTGTTTGAAGAGACAAGAAAGAGCGCTCTAAGTGTAACAAACATAAATCCGGACATGACGCAGAGCAATTTTTACAGTGAGCTAAGATTTGAAACAAGCCAGCATGAAGATGAGAAGCTTCTGGCTTCAGATATTGCAGACGCAGTTGAGCATATTCTTAGCATGAGAAAAGGTGCCGTTGTAAGCGAATACACCGTTAGAAGCCTCAATTTTGGGATAGTTAAAAAGAGATAAATTAGATATAATAATGCAAAAAGGAGTGTGTGATGGGTGCGATAAAACTAGAAGATATTCCACACTATACCTATGATGACTACAAGCTCTGGGAGGGACAATGGGAGCTTATAAACGGTGTACCGTACGCCATGAGTCCAGCCCCGATGATAAAACATCAAAGCATTAGCAATAAAATCGGTCGTTATTTGGATGAAGCATTTGAGGGATGCAAAGTTTGTCAAGCACTTTTGCCTATTGACTGGAAGATAAACGAAGACACGATAGTACAACCCGACAACAGCGTTATATGTCATGAGCCTCAAAATGACGCATACATAACCAAAGCGCCGAAAATCATCTTTGAAGTGCTCTCAAAATCAACTGCTAGAAAAGATACCGGTATCAAATTTGAGATTTATGAGAGAGAGGGTGTGGAGTACTACATCATCGTAAATCCTGATGATAAAGTCGCAAAAGTCTACCATCTCAAAGAGGGCAGATATATCAAACTCATGGACGCGAGCCATGAAAAAGTGGATTTTAGCATCAAAGAGTGCCATGAGAAAGTAGAGTTTGATTTTTCAAAAATCTGGTAAGTTGTTGCGGTTATGACTTTATGTCAAGTTTTTTAGATGTCGGGATATCGGTAGAGCGCAGAAAATCAAGGTTTTTCTTTATCTGTTTCATGGAAGCTTTTGTTTGGTCTTTAAGATTGTTCATCAAAGAAGTTGCTTCTCTTAAAAGATAAATGGCTTCTTCAATCTCTTTTGGATTTTGAAGCTGTGGAATATCATCCAAAAGTTTATCTAAAGCATTTGGATTCTTCTCAACAACAGCTATCTTAAGCCTATTCAGCCACATTTGTGGTCTCTCTCCAAGCTTCTAGCAACCCCTTGAAGACATTGCTGACCTCATCAAGTTTTGACTCATCTTTTTGAATATTTGCCAAGTTTAAAAGTTGGATTTCATAGTTGTAAAGACCCTCTAAATAGTTCGCTACACGTCCACCTTTTATATCTAAAACGGAAATAAGCTCAGTTATCACAGCAACAGAGCGATTTATCCAGTAAACTCTCTTTTCTATGTTACCATCTTTCATAGCCTTCTTTGCCTGCGCGTTAAAACGAAGAACCCCTTCATAGAGCATCTCAATAAGCTTTGCCGGAGACTCTATCCCTACATTGTTTTGTGCATAAATATTATGGGCTACATTACCATACATTTCAAATCCTTTTTTACTATTTTTGTCGTCCTCTTCATCCATGAAACATCGACATTTAAGAGACTTTGTTTAATCTTTTTAAGAAAAATCAGTTACTATAGTTATTTGAAGTATTTGCCATCTCAGTAAACATAGAAGAAGCATTGTTGAACTTTGCTATCATCGCGTCATATGCTGCATACTGTTTTGCCAAAATCTCATACTTTGCATCAAGTCTCTCTGTCGCTGATGTTTTTCTATCTTCTAAGGAATCTATTGTATCGTTGACATAATTTTTATACTGGTCAAGTGTTCCGTTATACTTTGTATAAACACTGGTTGTTGTTGACATCTCATTAAATATACCCAAGACTTCAGTTGTTGTTCCATCCGTATTAGTATATGTACCACCGGAAAAAAATGCTTCTACATTAGTTGGGTCTTCATCCATTTTGGCATTTAAAATATCTTTGTCTACACTCATCTTTCCATCTCTATCTACGTCAAAACCAAAATCAGACATAAATCCGACTCCGCCACCAACAGTTGAAAACATACTTTCCAACTCTCTTTTCATGCTTTTAATCGTGCTCTCGTTAGAAAAAATACCTCTCTCATCACTCTCAATACTAGATTTTGTCATTTTATCTAACTCGGTTATAGCCGCATTGTACTTCTCTACAAAACTATCTATTTTTGTCATAATACCTTCGCGGTCTTGCGCAACACTAACTGCAGAAGAACCAACCTCTTTTAGTGTAATATCAAGACCCACAATCAAGTCTGTTATATTGTTACTTGAGCGAGTTATCGCTTGTCCATTAAAAGTAAAATTTGCATCAACTCCGGCTTGAACCGCAGCCAAATCAAAATCTGTTGTCAAGCGGCCGTCTTTAAGGTTTGCTCCAAGTCCATCAGCATTGTCTGTAATCGTAATATTCTGTGTTGTACCGGTATCCGCCGAGCTTACAAATAGACGAAATTCACCACTACTTATCTGCACTATTGTGGCATCTACTTTATCGCCTGCGATGTCGTTGATTGAATTTTTTAAATCCGTAAGCGTAGTAGTCTCATCATAAGCTATCTGAAAATCCTGACCATCAATATTGAGATTCATAACTCCCGCAGCGTTTGCGATTAACTCATCACTTGTTGCAAAAGCACCAGACTGCTCTATCTGCTTTGTTGCCAAGTTTACAACATCAAGCGTAAAGTCCTGAATATCACTGTTTGCAGCAGCCGTTACTGCTACAGACGTTCCCACAACTGAAGTGGTCCGCTCATCATATAAAAGAGGCGTCTTAAGAGCATCGATGCTGTCTATCAAGTTTGTCATATTTGCATCTAAGAGATCAAACGCGTCTATTTTATCCTTTTCATTAGCAAGTTTCAAATCTACCGGTCTGATGAACTGTGCCTCATCCGCCTTGCGTAACTGATCTAAAACATCCTGCGTTAAAATCCCCGATCCAACACCTAGTGAACTGATACTCATCATAAATCCTTTAATCGAAAATAGTTAGCATAAACTAGTTTGCCTTTATTGAATAGTAAATCGGCAATAAAGATATTTAGTTTAATTAGAAGAAGAAAAAGTTAGAAAATTTTAGAAGAAAAGCAAAGGGTGTAAAACCCTTTGCAGAAGAAGCAAAACCGCCCTTTGTCTAATATAAAAGGGCGGAAGTGTTTTTTTAAAAAATGCTCTAAACTACTGAAGTAGTCTTAAAACATTCTGCTGAACTGCGTTAGCCTGACTCATAGCATATGAACCAGATTGAGCCAAGATATTGTGTTTTGCAAATGTAGCAGACTCAGCCGCAAAGTCAACATCACGAATTTGAGACTCAGCCGCACTAACATTCACCTGTGTAACAGAGATGTTTCTAACGTTTGACTCTAGTTTATTTTGAGCCGCACCAAGCGTAGATCTAAGCGTATCAACAAGTACAATACCAGCATCAGCTGAAGCTATAGCAGTTTCTGCACCAGCTTGAGTAGTTACATTAAGAGCATTCACGCCCAGAGTTGTAGAATCAGCCTTAGTAATAGTTACTGATGTTGTTTCAGCAGTATATGCACCTGTATGAAATGTAAACGTACCTGTAGTTCCACCTGTCGCATCAAGAAGATTTTGACCGTTAAATGAAGTTCTGCTAGCTATATCATCAAGTTGCTCTATTAAAGCAGTAACTTCATCTTGGATATAAGCTCTTGTATCTGTAGTTTGAGTATCATTGGCTGCTTGAACAGAAAGAGTTCTAACTCTTTTTAGTATGTTCCCTGTCTCCTCCAAAGCACCATCCGCAGTCTGAATAAGACCGATACCGTCATTAGAGTTTCTAATCGCTTGACCAAGTCCACTTGATTGAGCAGAGAGTTGATTTGCAATTGCAAGACCCGCCGCATCATCAGCCGCTTTATTAATTCTTAAACCTGAAGAGAGAGCCGTTAAGCTTTTGTCAAGTCCAATATTGTTTTTTGTAGCATACATGTGCGCATTCATCGCACCTACGTTTGTGTTAATTCTAAATCCCATAATAAATCCTTTTCGGGTAGAGCCTCAGCTCTCGAGTTAATTTTTATCTCGGCTTCCTTGCCTTGATGTTAGTAAATCGACAGCAAAAAAAATAACTTTAATTTTTTTGGAGAAATTTTATGGGGAAGTTAAAAAGTTTGTCTATATTTTAAGATACCTAAAATAACAATATGCTCATGTCCCACTAAATAGGCTATGGTATACCCTTTAAAAATCAAATCTCTAATGTTGTCATTATTGTAATGAGTTGATTTTCTACATTTATATGGCATAAGAGGTATATCTTTGATCTTTTTATACAGTTGACTATTAAAAGATAACGCCTCTTTCACGCTATCTTCACTTATATAGTCAAGTATTTCATCTAGCCTTGCGCTAAACGAATCTTTGAATATAATCTGCATTAAGAAACTCTATGTCTTTGAATAAGTCTTTTCTCTGTGTCTTCCCAAAACTCATCACTCATAACGGTAAAATTTTTACTGCCATTTTGTAAATAGTCATTTAAAGTCGCATCAAGTATAGATTTTTCTCTTTCATACTTTTCATCAACCCCGTCTGTTATAACAATCTCAATATTTTTACCTTGGAACATCTCTTTTATGGAGTTTACAAAATTTATGTTGAGTTCGTTAGAGTTTAAACTAAACGCTGCTTGCATGTTGCATCCTTTTTTAGCAAAGATACAAAAGTGTAGCATATTTTATTTTAGAAGCGTGTAAACAGATGGTTTTAGTTTAACGGTAAGTTTTTACTATTTATACTTTTTTTGCTACACTTCCAAACTTAAAAATCACTTCACTATATATAATGTATAGCGCAATAGGAAAACTATTTGAACTTAATTATCGTCGAATCACCCGCTAAAGCCAAGACCATTAAAAACTTTCTCGGCAAAGATTATGAGGTCATCGCTTCAAAAGGTCATATACGGGACCTTCCGAAATCCCGTTTTGGAATCACTATAGATGAGGAGAACCATCTTGTTCCCGCTTATAGTGTCGCGAAAGAGAACGCCGCGATTGTAAAAGAGATAAACGCTTTGGCAAAAAAGAGTGACACGATATACATCGCGACCGATGAGGACCGCGAGGGTGAAGCTATTGGGTGGCATATTGCCCATGCTATTAAAAGAGACCCTGAAACACTCCCTAGAATAGTCTTTCATGAGATAACAAAAACCGCGATAAATAACGCCCTCTTAAACGCCCGCAAAATAGATATGGACATGGTAAACGCGCAGCAGGCACGCCGTATACTTGACCGTGTCGTGGGGTATAAACTCTCCCCTCTGCTTAGTTCAAAGATCCAAAAAGGACTCTCGGCAGGTCGTGTTCAATCCTCAACACTCAAGCTTGTAGTAGACCGTGAGAGAGAGATAAAAGCGTTTGTGCCTGAGGAGTTCTGGACAATAAATACGCTTTTTAAAAAAGATATTGAAGCGACACTTATAGCGCATAAACAAGCCAAACTCTCAAAGCTCTCTATAAAAAACAAAGAAGAAGCTGATGCTATCGTAGAGAGCGTAAAAGCCGACTCGTTTGTTATCTCAAAGATTGAGACAAAAGAGAGAAAAAGTGCGACTCCTCCGCCTTTTATGACTTCAACGCTACAACAGACCGCTTCAAGCAAACTAGGATTTACCCCTAAAAAAACGATGATGGTAGCACAAGCACTCTATGAGGGTGTTAAAACTCCAAGCGGAACAAGCGGTGTTATTACCTACATGAGAACAGATTCACTAAACCTTGCACAAGAGGCTGTAAGTGCTGTTCGCGGCGTAATTGAGAGCAGATTTGGAAAAAAATATCTTCCTGATGAACCTAAGGTCTATACAAAAAAGACAAAAGGAGCGCAAGAGGCTCACGAAGCAATCCGCCCAACCACGCTTGCGTTTACTCCCGAAGTCGCAGCATCGTTTCTAAAGCCTGATGAGATAAAACTCTACCGCCTGATATATGAGCGCTTTATGGCATGCCAGATGAACGATGCACTTTTTGAGCAGCAGAGTATAATATTTAGCGGAAAAGAGAACGAGTATAGAGCAAGCGGAAGAAAGCTCCTCTTTGAGGGTTTTTACGCACTCACGGGAGCCGAAGACAAAGACAAGCTCCTACCTGCACTTAAAGAGGGAGAGGGTGCTGAGATACAAAAAGTAAAACAGGAGCAGCACTTTACAGAGCCACCTGCTCGCTACTCCGAAGCGGCGCTCATCAAAAAGCTTGAGAGCGAGGGAATCGGACGTCCTTCAACTTACGCTCCGACTATTGCGACTCTTAGCAACAGAACGTATGTGACTATCGAGAAAAAGCAGATTATCCCGACAGAGATAGCTTTTACGGTTACCGAAATACTGGAAAAACACTTCCCAAACATTGTTGATGTCTCTTTTACGGCGAATATGGAAGAGAAACTGGATGAAGTCGCAGATGGGCAAAACGACTGGCAGAGACTGCTTAGTGATTTCTACTTTGAGTTTGACGAGAAGGTAAAGGAGGGCAAAGAGAAGATAGTTTCGCTCAAAATTGCAACGCCTCTTGGTCGCCCTTGTCCTAAATGCGGCGAAGAGCTGCTTCTTCGCTCCGGAAGATTTGGAGAGTTCATTGCATGCAGCGGCTTTCCAAAGTGTAAATATACAGAACAGGTTGAGGGTGAAGCAAAAGAGGGCGAAGAGAAATCAAACGTACAGACGAGCGACGAAATATGCGACAAATGCGGCAAAGAGATGGTTATTAAGAGCGGCAGAAACGGTCAGTTTTTAGCATGCAGCGGATATCCTGAGTGTAAAAACACAAAGAGCATAAACGTAGAGGAGAAAATAAGCGAGACTCCATGTCCTGATTGCGGCGGCAAAATAAGCCTTAAAAACTCAAGACGCGGTCCGTTCTGGGGATGTGAAAACTACCCTAAATGTACTTTCATCTCCAAATTTGAACCCACAACCATCAAGTGTAAAGAAAAAGGGTGCGGTGGCGCTTTGGCGAGAAGAACATACAGAGGCAAAGAGGTTTACGAGTGTATAAAGTGTAAAACCAGAACGTCGGTTGAAGATATAAAGTAGATTCCAAATCAAGTTTGGAATGACGAGGAAAATTATGAAAATAGGTATCATCGCAGACACTCATACTAAGGTGAAAAAAGCCAAAAGAGCGATTGATACCCTGATAGCTGACGGCGCTGAGTTTCTTCTGCATGCGGGCGATATAGTTGATGTCGAAGTTCTTCATCTCCTGCATGAGAGCGGCTTGAGATATGAAGCGGTTTATGGAAACAATGACGCGCATCTGGCGCAGTTTCACAACCGGTTCAATCTCGTCCAAGAGCCATACTACTTCAAACTTGCAGATACAAAGTTTAAACTTATGCATCTCCCTTTTTATATGGCTCCCGATGCAGATGTTGTTATATTTGCACATACACATGAATTTTCACTGGAGTTTACAGGAAATACCCTCTTCTTAAATTCCGGGGAGGTTTGCGCCAGAAATAAGCCGCTCTCTGAGTGGGCAATGTTAGAGATACAAGAAAATGAGTTTGTGGTAACGAGATATACAAGAGCAAACAAGAGTGATGAGATAAAAAAAGAAGAGTTTAAATTTATAAGGCAAAACCGTGAATAAAGAGATATTTTTATGCGCAATATGCAACATAAACAGCGGTACATGCAATGAAGATTGTAAGTTTTGCTCCCAAAGCGTGCGTTACAAAGCGGACATAGAGCGCTACAAGCAAAAAGATATGGAGCTTATTTTACAAGAGGCAAAAACAGCTCATGCAAACGGTGCTTTGGGCTTTTGTCTTGTAACTGCCGATAAAGGGCTTAATGAAAAAGCGCTCTCTTTTGTCTGCTCTATCGCGGAGATTTTAACAAAAGAGGTGCCGCAACTTAGATTAATTGCATGCAACGGCACGGCAACTCTTGAGCAGCTCCTAACACTAAAAAAAGCGGGCATAAAAGCCTACAACCACAATCTTGAGACCTCAAAAGAGTTCTACCCAAAAATCTGCACAACCCACCCTTGGGATGAGAGATATGAGACTTGCCAAAATGTAAACAGAGCTGGTTTAGTGCTAATAAGCGGAGGAATTTTCGGGCTTGGAGAGACGCATGAAGATAGAGTCTCAATGCTTGAGTCTATAAACTCTCTAAATCCCACATCTGTTCCTATAAACTTCTACCACCATAATGAGGCGTTGGAGCTTAAACCAAATCCGCTAAGTATGGATGAAGCGCTCTCTTTGGTAGAACTCACACGGGAGATGCTTCCAAATGCCGAGCGGATTATGGTCGCCGGAGGCAGGGAGCTTATGTTTGGCGAGAGACAAAACGAGATTTTTTCGCATGGAGCAAACTCCATAGTCATAGGAAACTACCTTACAACCAGCGGACGTGAGATGAGCAAAGATTTACAAATGCTCAAATCATTGGGTCTAAACATAGCAAAAGCGGTACAATAAAACCATGCATGAAAATGTCTTACTTGTAGTAACCATCTCTCTTATCATTATATTTTCGCCGTTTTTTGCAAAGCTTTTAAAGCTTCCGACCACTCCGATTGAGATTATATTTGGAGCTATTTTTGCCTATGTCGGCTTTTTGCATGAGGAGCACCTTTTTGCAATAGTTGCCGAACTTGGATTTTTGTACCTGATGTTTATCGCCGGAACAGAAATCAATCTAAAAAACACTCTAAAAACACCAAAATCGTTGATGAAAAAAATCGTCATCTATCTTGTAATCCTGTACGCATCTTCCATCGCTCTTTCTCTATATCTTGATCTTGGAAAAATATTTATGGTGCTTATGCCGCTCATCTCCGTGGGGCTCATTGCGACGCTCTCCAAAGAGTACGGAAAAACTCCGTGGCTCTCGCTCTCGATGACGGCAGGGGCTATAGGCGAGATAGTAAGCATAGGTTTTTTAACTCTCACATCAGCGGCACTCCAGTCGGGTCTAGGAGTGGGGCTTGTTAAGACAATATTTGCACTTGCACTCTTTTTACTCTTTATGTTTTTACTCTTTCGCGCCATGGAGCTTCTATTTTGGTGGTTTCCGCAGGTCTCCACATCTCTTATGCCGCATGATGACAACAAAGAGCAGGATATTAGACTCTCTATGGGCATATTCTTCCTTCTTGTCGGCGCGATGCTCTATTTGGATTTAGAGCTTGCCTTTGGTGCTTTTTTGGCGGGAATGTTTATTCCCACTTTCTTTGAACATAAACATGAACTACCCGAAAAACTCGCCTCCTTCGGCTTTGGATTTTTGGTGCCTATATTTTTCATCCACATAGGAAGCTCGTTTAACCTAGAGATGCTCTTTATGGAGGGACTTATAACAAAAGCGCTCTTCATCACGCTTGCCATGACGCTTATGAGACTAGTGGCTTCTTTAGTATTTATCAAGAATCTCGGTTTTGTAGATGCCATACTTATGGGGCTATCCCACTCTATGCCGCTGACACTTCTTATCGCTATGGCGACCCTTGCCTATAACGCAAACAGTATTGACGAACTTCACTACTACGCACTCATTTTAGCTTCACTTTTCCAGGCAATCGCTATAATGATTGTTATTAAGCTAGTAAACAACTATAAAATAAAAAAGGTGTAGAGTCTGCTTGAGAATTTTGCCAACCCGACAGAAAGGGGATAGCCTATGAAGGCTCTGCTAGCATTTTTACTTACCGTCTTAATAGCCTCTGCGCAAAGCTACAAAGAGTTTGCCAAAGATATGGGGTATGAGACAAACTACAATACGGCACTCAAAAAAGCAAAAGATGAGAACAAAGGGCTTATGGTAGTTATAATCACGAACAACTGCCCTTGGTGCATAAGGTTTGAGAAAACGACACTCTCGGACAAAACTATAGATGAACTTATAAAGGGAAAGTATATCCCTCTAATTATAAACAAAAAAGAGGGAGAATTTCCGCCCTACCTCAACACTCCCATAGTGCCTACAACCTATATTATAGACCCAAAAGATGAGAAGTCAGACTATGAGAGAATTGGTTTTATGGGTAAGGCAGAGTTTTTAGAGCTCTTTGAAGAGCTAGAGTTAGAGTAACTCTCTACCCCTCTTGCCCCTGTATATGACATGCAATCGCATATCCGTGGTTCAGCCCAAGAGCTATGCTTCCGCCGCTCTCTTGCGTGATATCCCCCGCTACAAAAAGTCCTTTGACATTTGTCTCATAATTCTCGTCATGAACAGGTTTGCCATCCTCCTCTTTTATGCCCGAACTTGCCAAAAATGCGCTCGGGGTCGTGCCTCCGATGGCATAAACGACTCTATCAAAAACACGGAACTCAATTGTGTCAAAGTTAACTTTTACTCTCTCGTCATCACTCTCTAGTGAGACGATATCAACGCCCAAAATCGGCTCTATTTCTTTATGCATAATAGCATTTGATATATCTCTTTGATTGGTCGGATTAGCGCGTCTAAAAGTCTCTCTTCTGTAGCAGATGGTGACCTCATTTTTCGCGCTCAAATCAACAGCATACTCAATTGCGCTGTCTCCGCCGCCTACAACTAAAATATTCTCGTCGCCAATGCACCCATCGAGCGTGAACCCTACCCTCTTTTTAATCTCTAGCGGTATCTTATAGTCAGGTTTATTCGGTTTTCCCATTCTCCCTATCGTTACGACAACATACTTTGCCATAATACTGCCGCCCGCCATAAAAACCTCAAAATATGACTCTCCAACATTCGTTTCTCTTTTCTCTATCTTTTGCACCTCTGTGTGCGTTTTAAGCTCTACCGAGTGATTTGCCAAGATCTCGTCAAAAAAGTCCAAAGTGCTCTCTTTTGTTCCATCCACAAAGTAGATTCTGCCGTCAAGCTCAACTTTTTGACCTTTCCAATCCTTATCTACTCTTTTATTATCTTTGTAATATTTGCGTATAGTTGAGTTGTGATTCTCATCCTTTTCAAGCAAAATGATATCTCTGATACCCTGCAGATAACTCTCAACAGCCGTTGCAATTCCTGCCGGACCGGCACCTATGATAGCTAGGTTATAGATATGACTCATAATAAATCCTTTGAAACAATTAGACCTATTTTATACTATAATTTGCAAATGAAATCAAAAAATATTAACATTAAACTCTATAATCATGCCTCGCGTTGATAGCCAAAAATTCTACTCCTCAGCCATAGACAAATACGGCATAAGCGCAAAAGGTGTGAACTGGCACTCAAAAGAGTCTCAAAAACTGCGCTTTGATATTCTTTTGGAGATGCTCCCAGGTGATTTAAGCCCCTACAGCATTGCGGATGCAGGCTGCGGATTTGGCGATCTCTATCTCTATATGCAAAAGAAAAAAAGAGCTCCAAGGGAGTACATCGGCATAGACTCACTTCCTGACATGTACTCCATTGCAAGCGAGAGGACAGGGTGTGAGATACTCATAGCAGACATCTGCAAAGAGATACTCCCTCCTGCTGATTTTTACGTCTGTAGCGGCGCTATGAATGTTTTAGAGGAGTTTGAGACGCACCTTTTTGTGCAAAACTGCTTTAACGCTTCTAAAGTCGGATTTCTCTTTAACGTGCTTCATGGAGAGAAAAATAGCGAAACATACAACTACCTTACGACCCCGCAGATAGAGCAGATGGCGGCGCATTTGGGCGTTAAAAAGGTCATGCTGAGAGATGATTACATGCAAGACGATATAACCGTCGCTTTTTTGAAAGATAATATCTAGTGTGTGGCGTCTTTGGGATTTTAGGAGAGTATGATGCGAGCGTTGCAAGAGCTGCTCTTGGCAAACTTACCCACAGAGGACCGGACTTTTGCGGTGTCGTAGAGAGAAAAAATCTCTTTTTTGCGCATCAGCGTCTCGGCATAATCGACACTCACTCACGCTCAAACCAGCCGCTCTTCTTTGAGAAGATACTGCTCTCATTTAACGGAGAGATCTACAACTTCAAAGAACTTAGAGATGAGCTGAAAAATGAGTTTGATTTTAAATCGCAGAGTGAGGGCGAGGTTATCATTGCGGCATATCTAAAGTGGGGAGTGCAATTTGTAACTCATCTGCGAGGCATGTTTGTAATCGCACTTTTAGACGATGAGACGCTTTACCTTTTTCGCGATAGACTGGGCAAAAAACCGCTCTTTTACCTCCATAACAAATCTTTTATATTTGCTTCTGAGATAAAAGCGCTTCTGCCCTTTTTACAAAAAGTTGAGATGGATGAGGATGCGCTTCTTAGCTACCTCTCCTTTTTGGCTCCCACTCCTCCCTTTACATTTTTTAAAAATATCAAAAAGCTAGCCGCGGGAGAGTATCTTACTTTTAAAGATGGCAAAGTTGAACTCAAACGCTACTTTGACCTGCTTGATACCAAACCAAACCTCATCACAGACAGAGATGAAGCCGTGTTCACGCTAGAAAATATTCTGCAAGAGTCCATAAACATGAGACTAAGTGTGGATGTTCCCATGGCATCGCTTCTCTCAGGCGGAATCGACAGTGCTCTAATAAACGCCTTTGCTCTAAAAAACGGCGTAAAACTGCAGACCTATACGCTGGGCTACAAAGATTTTGCAAAATATGATGAGAGGCAAAATGCAAAGGAGAGTGCGGAGTTTTTAGGAGTCTCAAACCAAGAAGTCGAGATTTCGCAAAACGACTTTATCGATGCGCTTGATAAAACTCTTGATGCGCTCGATGAGCCGCTAAATGACCCTGCCGCAGTTCCTCTTTATCTCCTTTTTGAGCGCATTAAACAGGACGGTTTCAAAGTTGTTTTAAGCGGAGAGGGAAGCGATGAACTCTTTTTGGGGTATAGACAATATTTTGAATTTTTAGATGTGCAGTCATTAACAAAACTCAAAAACAAAAACTGGCTAAGCAACTATTTTCACTCCAACTTCTCGATGAACAGAGAGTGGGAGAGATACAAAAGAGTGTTTGATAACACGCTGCTGTTTCGCACCACGGGCGAGAGTTTTAGTGATTTGCAAAAAAATATGCTTATGAGAAGAAATGTCAGAGATAATGAGTCGCTCAAATATATAAAGAGCTACCGTGACAGATTTGAGAGTTCACAACATCATGATGAGAGCATCTGGTATAGCTACATTGATTTGAATCTTTTTCAAGCCGAACATTTTTTGAGTAAACTTGACCGCATCAGCATGGCGCACTCCATAGAATCGCGTACCCCTTTTTTAGACCATAAGTTTGCATCCGCTCTCTTCTCGATTGACCCAAAGCTCCGTTACGAGGATGGCATCACCAAATCGCTTCTCAAATCAATCGCAAAGCCATATCTGGGCGAAAAAATTATCTCTCGCAGAAAAAAAGGATTTTCTAACCCCTATATGGAGTATTTACTAGAGAGCAAAAAGATAGAGCTTATCAGAGAGGTAAACGACAAAAGCGGGATTTTTAAAAAAGATGCAATTGAGGAGTATATTCAAAAGGCTTCAAGAGGCGCTTTTAAGCAGCATGTTTGGGGGCTTTATATTTTAAGTGTCTGGATAAAAAAGTATCTGTTATAGCTTAGTTTTCTTTTTTAAGAGCGCTAAGCGGCAAAAACATGGAAATCTCAGGGTCGTAGTACTCTATCTCTCCACTCTCAATATCATAAACCCAGCCGTGAATTGCAATTTCATCGCTGTCGATTCTCTTTTTAACGGAGGGGTATGTCAAAAGATTTTCAAGCTGAGAGATAACAGAGAGTTTTTCCGTCAGACGTAGAAGCTCTGTTTTATCTGCGTTGAGCCCAAGCGCCAAAATAGCCTGTGATTTTGCACTCTCTCCAAGAGTGAGCCATGTTTTTGTATGGACAAGCTCGGGATCATCGCTGCAGCTCTTAGTGTGCAAGACCTCTATTGCACCGCACTTTGTATGACCGCAGACTATAATATTTTTTACTTTTAGCACACTCACGGCGTACTCAATAGCCGATGCAGTTGAGTGAAAATTCTCATCCGGTTTATAGGGTGCGACAAAATTGCCTATGTTTCTCACAACAAAAAGATCACCCGGTGCGCTGTTTGTCATCAAGTCTGGCACGACTCTTGAGTCAGAACACCCTATATAGAGCGCTTTTGGCGTCTGTCCCTTTGTAGCAAGCTCCAGAAACTCCTTCTCATGAGCCTTGAAATAACTTTTACGAAATAGCTCGTTACCCTGAATAATATTGTCGTGAGTCATTACAAAACCTTTTCTCTTTAAGACAAAATTATATCTAAAGATAGAAAATTGAGATTTTGCCTTGAAGCATATTCAAATATTTGCATAAATATTACTTTTGTATGATTTTTCTCGCTGTTAAAAAGAGATAATCTTTCCCCGTTACCACTGCTCTGTACTTTTTTTGCTGGAGATACTTTTTGCAGAAGTGTATATCTTTTAGAACCAAACTAAGTTCGCTAAATGAGTAATTGGGGGCTTTTGCGCCGTAGATCATCTCTCCATCTATCCATCTGCAGTTTGGAAAACCAAGCAGCATTGCGCCGCCCTCTGCCAAGTAGTTTTGGTATATGGACATAAACGCGGCGTTAAACTCTATGTTTGAACTCTGTAATGTACCGATGGAGATAATGAGGTCAAATTTCCCTAGCTCCAACTCCTCAAGTCTGTTTATATCGTGGCAGAAAAACTCGACATTTTCATATTGCGAAAACTCTTTTTTTGCAAACTCAATTGCCGAAGCGGAGTAATCAATGCCGACAAACTCAACAGTGCTAAACTCTTCGCACGTAAGCATCTCTTGTATCACTCTAAACTCGTTACCGCGGTTTACTCCGAGGTTTAAAACTCTCTTTTTACTCTTAACATCTATAAATTCCAATGCTTTTTTATAGTGGTACAAAAAACTGAACTGCTTTGTTTTGTCAATCGCAAAAAAGTCGCTCTCTACGCCATACTTTTCTCTGCCGTTGTTTTTATCGTTATGAAAAGAGCTTTTTACATGTAGCTTTTGAAATCTTAAAAGGGTTGTGGTTTCATCTTTTTGTATCGGGGTAAGAATCCTCATAAAATAGAGCTGTGCCAAATCGACAAAAGCCTTGTAGCTAATACTCTCTATATCAGCCTCTAAAACCTCCGCTTCAACTATCTCAGCGCCCTCTATATCCAGAGCTTCAAAGCACTCCAGTATCTCGTTTGAGCTTTTCCTCCGCCAGTCTAGAATCATCTACTGTTTGAGTGTGTTGTAAGAGCGGTCACCCGCATCCCCAAGCCCAGGGATGATGAACTTGTCACTGTTTAAGCGCTCATCTATCTGCGCGATGTAGATATCTACTTCAGGATACGCCTTGCTTACTTTCTCTAAACCCTCAGGCGAGCCTATGATATTTAGCGTGATTATCTTTAGCGGCTCTCTGCCTTTGATAAGCTCTAGCGCATCCATCATGGATCCTCCCGTAGCTACCATTGGGTCAACCAAGATAACGGTTTTTCCCTTGCAATCAGGCAGTCTGTCATAATAAAGAACGCTTTTGTGCGTAGTCTCATCCCTCTTCATTGCCAAAAACCCTGCAGAGACCCCCGGCAGAAGGTCCACGGCACTATCAAGCATCGGCATACCCGCACGCAAAACCGTTGCAACGACTATGTTGTCCTCATCTATAACGTTGTAGCTCTCTTTTGCGCGCCATGTCGTTATGCTCTTTTGAGTAAAAACAGGCTCTTTTAGCGCCTCATACATCAACTGCTTAGTAAGCTCTCCGACAGTATGTCTAAAGCGAAGTGCATCGCTGCTCTGGTCTCTTAGATGCATAATTAACGTTTTTGTAACGGGGTTTGACAATTCATAAACCATTTTGCGCCCTTGATATAAGCTTTTAGACTTATTTTACTAGATTGTACTATTGCAAATATTCAATAACTCTTAATCTCACAGATGGTTTTATTAAGCGCCGCAAGAAGATAATCAATATCGCTTATCTCTTGAGAAAAATGGATACTTATGCGGAGCCATCCCGGTTTCTCCTCTATGGCATGTTCATCCTCCAACCCCAAAAGGTCATGCCCGTAAGGTCCTGCGCAAGAGCAGCCTGCACGGGTCTGCAGACCATTTTTGCTCGACATGTTTGAGCATAGACTATATGGGTCTACTCCCTCTATATTAAAAGAGACTATCCCTATATTCTCCTCATCTATATTCCCATAAATAGTACATCCAGGAATTTTCAACAAGCCCTCTATTAGATGTTTTAGGAGCCTATTTTTCTCCTTTTTTATCCATGTAAACCCAATCTCATTGCGAAGCTGATAAGCAAGTGCCGCGCGTATCAGCTGCAAGATGGGAGATGTCCCCGCATCCTCTCTAGACTCCTTTTCATCAATAAACTTATGAGAAGTGCGGTCAACATACTCAACTGTCCCTCCGCCCGCAAAAGATGGAGATATGCTCTCATCGATAAGAGATTTTCTTATAGCCAAAAGTCCGCATGAACCGGGTCCTCCTATAAGTTTATGCGGAGATAGAAACATTACGTCATAAAAAGAGGAGGGTACATTCATATATGGAGATGATGCGGCACCGTCAAAGCAGACTATTGCACCATATTTGCGAAGGAGCAGAGATATCTTTTCATAAGGTGTGATAATGCCCGTTACGTTTGAAGCTATACAAAATGCCCCTATTTTTTCTCTATCTCTGTTTTTTTTTAAAACATCCTCAAGCTCTTCTAAATCAACCACCCCTTTGTCGTTAATTCCTATACGGACAATGTCGCACAACGCTTCGCGATAGCTTACCTCGTTTGAGTGGTGCTCATAGGGTCCGACTATTACCAACGGGCGTGATTCGCTGCAACTTTCAATCTTGAATCTTTTGCGTGTTGCAGGCGGGATATATATCCCTAAAATCTCCTGAAACCTCTTAATAGCTGCTGTTGCCCCGCAACCAGAAGGTAAAATTGCAAAATCCGGCTCAAGTTTTAGAGAGCTCTTTAGATGTCTGCGCGCTTCTCTGTACAAAAGATCCGTTTTTGCAGCCATAGATGCCTCTTTTGAGTGCGTATTTGCGTAAGTCCTTAGCACATCCGCCATACGAGACTCTATAGCTTTATATGCCAACCCCGAAGCCGTATAATCAAAATAGTATTTTTTATGAACGCCTATAATATTCTTCTTTATCTCCTCTTTTTGCTTTTTTTCATTGCTTAAGAGAAGCGGTCTGAATATATCTTTACTCATAAATTATTCCGTAAGCATAATCATAAAAATTTTTATAGTGGCTCCCCTGATAACTCTCGATTATGCTCTCAACAACCATAAATGTATCATCTGCCGCAAATTTTATCCCCGTTTTTCTCCCAAAACTACTCTTATCTCCCTCTAAATTTCCCCCCAAGATAAGCTCAAATCCTGAGACACTCTCGCCGTCCCTCTTCACTTTGCAACCTAAAAGCCCAATATCAACTATATGCGGATGAGCGCATGAATTTGGACATCCGTTGACGCTAAAAGAGAGTCTCTCTTCAAAATGCGGAAATTTTCTCTCTAGATGTTCAACCAGTTTTACAGAGAGATCCTTTGTCTCAGAGACGGCGTATTTACAAAAATTTATCCCCGTGCAAGAGAGCGTTTTTGCTTTAAAAGGTGACGGCTTTGCATCTATTCCAATCTCGTGAAGCTCTTCTACAACAGAGACGGCATTTTCGCTCGGCAGATCTGTAATGACAAAATTCTGCGCCGTTGTCGCTCTGATGGCAGTAATATCATATTTTTTAGCTATCTTTATAAGCCCACTCAATCCCTCGACTCCGATTTTTCCGCCATTTATGGCACAGCCGATATAGCTTCTGCCCACATTTATGCTCTTGTGTATGCCGAAATGTTCTCTATTTACATAAGGAGTATATTTTTGCAAATCATCCAGTTGAAGTCTGAAATCTACTTTTGAGTGCAATATCTCTATAAATTGTTCAACCCCCAGAGAGTCCAGCAGATGCCCCAATCTTGCCTTGTTTCTGTTCTCTCTGTTTCCGTACTCTCTGTATATCTCCGTAACCGCTTTGGCAACCGCTAACACCTGATACGGCTCTATATAGCCTATATGAGAAGCTATTCGTTTATTTGACGCCAAGCCTCCGCCCGCGCTTACATCAAATAGCACTCTGCCATCTTCGTCTTTTTTTGCATTGAAACTCAGATCCTGTATCTCATGAGACGAACAATGCTTAGGGCAACCGCTAATCCCAACCTTATATTTTCGCGGCAAGTTCGATATCTCTCTGTTTGCGTCAAAGTAGTCGTTAACCTCTTTTGTTATCATTTCTACATCGTAAATGCGCTCTTGGTCTACATCGCTTACCGGGCATGTAACTACATTTCTGGCAACGTCTCCCGCCGCAAAAACAGTAGTTAGCCCAGCCTCGCCTAAACGCGTAAAAATTGCAGGCAGATTCTCTACTTTGATAAAGTGAAACTGCAGATCCTGTCTTGTCGTAAAGTCCGCCGTGCCCCTAGCGTATCTTTTTGAGACCTCTAGAGCCGCCTCAAGCTGATTTAAATCCATCCTGCCGCCCTCTAGCTTAACCCTTAACATAAAGTAGAGCGTATTATCATTTTCATCTTGAAGATTTGTGTTTTGTGTATATAGCCCGTACCATTTAAATCTCTCTATATCTTCTGGGTCAATATCTTCACCACTCTTTGCATAGCGGTAAATATCTTCCAAAACATCCAAACCGTCTTTTTCTCTTTTTATCCGCTCTACTCTTTGTGCTTTTGTTTCTCTTGACATACTGTTTTCCTAAAATATCTCTCTGCTTTGCCAATGTGGAAAATGTTTCCGTACAAGCGCATTCAGCTCTATCTCAAACTCTCCATACTCGTGAGCTTTTGTTTTTAAATCGGTTTGCGATTTTTGAGTAATCATCCCCGCTCCGACCGTGTTGTTTGTAACTCTGTCTATGATTATAAAGCTTCCCATAGCCTTGTTTTTGATGTAGGGGTCATACGCCAAATGGCTCTCAAGAGAGAGTTTTGCATGCCCTATCTCATTTAGGTTTAGCAGATTTGCACTCTGATGCTCCTGCGTATTTACATCCGTTTTATAGTAGAAACTCTCAATACTTCCCAAAACCAGCGATGAAGCTCTTTTTATAAAGTACTGCTTATGTTTAAGCAGCGGCTCTTCGCTCATCCATACTATATTTACATCAAAGGCATCAGCACTGTCGGGCTGTTCATCACTCTTTACGATAATATCTCCGCGGCTGATGTCTATCTCATCTTCAAGAGTCAGCGTAACGGCTTGTTGCGCATAGGCATACTCCAAATTGCCATCATAAGTCACAATCTCTTTGACCGTTGAACACTTCCCTGATGGTAAAACGGTTATGCTCTCTCCTGCCTTTATAACACCCGAAGAGATTGTCCCGCAGTATCCCCTAAAGTCCAAATTAGGTCTGTTTACATACTGTACCGGAAGTCTAAAGTGAACCAAATCCCTATCACTCTCAATCTCTATATTCTCCAGACAATGCAGAAGCGTCTCGCCTTTGTACCATGGAGTTTTTTGGCTTGTATCTACCACATTGTCCCCGTTTAGTGCAGATAACGGAATAAGCGTAATATCTTGGCTAAGCCCTATATCTTTTGCAAACGCCAGATAATCTCTTGAAATATCTTCAAAAATGCTTTGGTTAAAACCGACTAGATCCATCTTGTTAATAGCAACTACTACATGCTTGATTCCAAGCAGTTTTGCTATAAAAGAGTGTCTCTTTGTCTGTGTCTGAATTCCATGCCTTGCATCGATAAGGATTATTGCCAAATCCGCCGTACTCGCACCTGTTGCCATATTTCTCGTGTACTGCTCATGCCCCGGTGTGTCTGCGATGATAAATTTTCTCTTGTCTGTCGTAAAGTATCTGTAGGCAACATCGATTGTAATCCCCTGCTCCCTCTCACTCTGCAGACCGTCAACCAGAAGTGACAAATCAAACTCGCCCTCTGTCGTACCGCTTTTTTTGCTATCTTTTTTTATGGCTGCAAGCTGATCCTCAAAAATCATCTTTGAGTCGTGCAAAAGCCTCCCGATAAGCGTACTTTTGCCATCATCCACGCTTCCGCATGTAATGAACCTGAGCAGTTGCTTATTCTCATGCTCTTTTAAATAACTCTCGATATCCGTTGCTATTTTTTTCTCTAATATTGACATCTTAAAAATACCCCTCCATTTTTTTCTTCTCCATCGAACCTGCCGAGTCATTATCAATAACACGACCTTGTCTCTCGCTCGTTTTTGTCAGAAGCATCTCTTGTATAATCTCCGGCAATGTTGTCGCGCTCGACTCAACCGCACCCGTTAGAGGGTAACAGCCAAGAGTTCTAAAGCGCACCATCTCCTCTTTTAACTCTTCGCCCTCTTCAATAGGCATTCTCTCATCATCAACCATTATCTTGATCCCATCTTTTTCTACAATGGGTCTTTTTTTAGCAAAATAGAGCGGAACTATAGGAATCTGCTCTAAGTAAATATATTGCCAAATATCGAGCTCCGTCCAGTTACTAAGCGGAAAAACTCTTATGGATTCGCCTTTGTGGACCCTTGCGTTATAGATATTCCATAGCTCCGGTCTCTGGTTTTTCGGATCCCAGCGATGGTTTTTATCTCTAAAAGAGTAGATTCTCTCTTTTGCTCTGGATTTCTCCTCATCTCTCCTTGCCCCGCCGAACACCGCGTCAAACTTATATTTGTTTAGTGCCTGCTTCAGCCCCTGCGTCTTCATTATGTCGGTGTACACTGCCGAGCCGTGGACAAACGGATTGATATCTCTCTCTACTCCCTCGGGATTGGTATAAACAAGGAGCTCAAATGCCTCCTCTTTTGCTCTTTTGTCTCTAAACTCAATCATCTCTTTAAACTTCCACCCGGTATCTACATGCAGAAGCGGAAATGGCAATTTTGCGGGAAAAAAAGCCTTGAGTGCAAGATGGAGCATCACGGCGGAATCTTTACCGACTGAGTACATCATCACGGGGTTGTCAAACTCTGCGACCACCTCTCTTAGTATATGGATCGATTCGGCTTCTAGCTGTTTTAAATGCGTCAATCTCTTTGTATCTATCAATTTGTCTCCTTTATGTGCAATCCGCACTCTTTATGTTCGGGGTTTTCCCACCACCACCTGCCGCTTCGTATATCTGCGCCCACATCTGTGGCTCTTGTACAAGGCTCACACCCGATACTTGGGTATCCTTCATCATGCAAGGCATTATATGGCACACCGTTTTCTCTTATGTAACTCCAGACATCACTCTCTTTCCACAAAATAAGCGGATTTAGTTTGATTACGCCGTTGCTCTCATCCCACTCCAACATCTGCATCTCTTCGCGCGTCTGGCTCTGCTCGGCTCTAAGACCCGTAATCCAAACTTCAACCCCGTTTAAAGCTCTTTTAAGAGGTGCTATCTTTCTCACATAGCAGCACTCTTTTCTATTCTCTAGGGAGTCGTAAAATCCGTTGGCACCCTGCTTATAGTAGAGCTTTTCTATATCTCTGCTCTCTGGAAAATAGGCCCTTATTTTTGTTTTATATTTTAAATTTGTTCTATCCATTACATCATAAGTCTGTTGCGGCAATCTTCCCGTGTCGAGCGTGAATATCCGGGCATCTGAGTCTATCTTTAAAATCATGTCACTCAAAACCTGATCTTCTGCTCCAAAACTTGATGACAGAGCTATTTTGCCTCTATAGACTTTTAAAAAATGCTCTAAAGAGCTTTTTGCATCCAGATGTTTAAACTCTGCGTTTAGTTTCTCTATCTTCTCTCTCATAGTATCCTCTTTCTATATATGAAAATCATTTGCTGTCTCTTTATGTCTGCCTATTTTTATCTTGTTCCACGCTCTCTCGTGATAGTAGTACAAAATCATCTTCGTCACAACCTCTATGGAACCAATGGATGCCGCCATAACCAAGCTACCGGTTATAATATATGATATAACCATGGTATCGATTGTCCCAACTGTTCTCCACGAGATGGTTTTAATAACCGACCTATACGCTTTTTCCTGCATCTTTGCTCCCTGCACTAGTGCCAGAAACTATATCGTTCACATAACTCATAGTGACTCCAGCTCAATATTTCTGCTCTTTAGCAGTTCATAAAACTTACATGCAAAGCAGACACCATTTGTCGCTTCTGCAATTTTCCACACGCTCAAAAATCCAACCAGCAGATAAGCCGCTGTTATCTCATTTAAAAGCTCTGCGCCAAGGGCCGCAAAGAGAAGTGTCAAACCGACATGCGAAGCAAACTCTTTTGCATTCTCATCCGCATATTGCTTATTCGCTCCTGTAATCTTGACTAAAAAAGTAGAGATTGAATATATAGGGCTCATGTGCGGTGCCATATATATTCTCATTAAAAAGTCATAAACCAAAACATATAAAATAGCTACATTTGCGCTAAAGAGATAAGTACACATCAGCATAACCAAGAGTCCGGCATGCATGCGAGCCTGACTCTTGCAAAAAAGATTTTTTATTTCATGTTTACTCTGTGACATCTTACTTTCTCCTATTTCTAATTATTTGACGAAAGTATAATCAGTTTTAAAAGTAATGTCAAGTGATTTTGTTGTGTTATACTATACTAATTTAGTATGTATTATAGAGATAGCCCTAAATATAGGGATAAAAACTAAATAAAAAATTTATGTTTATATACGAGTAAATTACTTTACATTGTTTAAAAAAAAGTGTATACTTCCGCTGATATAAAAGATATGGAGTAACAATGCCGTTAATATCAACAAAAGGGAGTTACGGTCTTGCCGCTATTTGCGAACTAAGCAAGCATGAAGGCAACTCCGTCATGCAGATAAAAGAGATAGCTGCTAACGCCGATATTCCACAAAATTATCTTGAACAGCTTCTTGGAAAACTTAGGCGTGCAGGAATCGTAGAGAGCATAAGGGGCGCAAAGGGCGGCTATAAACTCGCACGCGATCCAAAAGAGATAAAAGTTTTGGATATTCTAATCGCTCTTGAGGATGACCTGAAAATTGTTGATGCAAAAATCAATCATCCTCTATTGAATATGTTTTTTGAAGAGTCTAGAGAGAGCATAAAAGATATTTTTGATATTAGCATTATGGAGCTCTCAAGCTATCAAAACAAATTTTTAAACTACACCATATAAGGGGAAAATGGATGGGATCTTGTCCTGTAATATTTAAAAAAGTCGACCAAAACGTAATCAGAGTGATGGCAGGTTTGGTCTCTGCAATAGCGGTTATATTTATAGTATCTCCGCAGCTCTGGCTTTTAACACTTCTGCTATATGATTTTTTGGTGCGCTCTTTGGACTATAAAAAAGCAAGCCCTCTTTTTCATATTGCAAAAATAATCGCAAAGATGCTAAGACTTAAAAAAATTGAGATTGATGCGGGACCAAAAGAGTTTGCTCTTAAAATAGGGGTTGTATTTGTACTAATCTCTTTTATAATGTTTATTCTGGGAGAATCGATGGCTGCGGTTTTGGTCATTGCCCTGCTTCTGGTCTGCGCATTTTTAGAGCTTACATTTAACTACTGCATAGGGTGCCAGATGTATAAACTTTTAAAGAAATTGACAAAACTTTTTTTTTAAACCTCTCTCTTTTAAGAGAGGATGTGTCTTAACTGCATCGCATACCAAAGAACTATAAGATTTAAGAAAAATATCATCATCGAGCTTGCACGCGATACGATCTTTTGAACCATTGTACGCTCATTTTTGTGCGTCTTTAGAGCTATTCTCATATGAACAATGGTAAAGAGAGTTATCGCGCCCACATAAAATAGTTTGTTGCTCATCATATACCCCAGCTTAGATTCGTCAATATCAAGCGTCAATACATCGATCAGATTAAAGTTGAAAAAGAGAAATGTCCCTGTACTAAGCAGCACGACAAGCCAAAAAGTCTCAAAATAGCCATAAAGAGGTCCCAGATATTCGTATGTCTGCTCCTGAGCCTCTTTCCCCTTTAGCAGTATGCCGAGTGCAAACAGCAAAAGTGATCCCCCGATCCAAGCAGTCGCCCCCAATATGTGAATATAAAGCACTACATCTACCATAAAACATCCCTTACTAAATTTTTAATTTTTAGATTATAGTGTAAAATGCCAACAAAAAAGAGGTCAAAATGCAAGAAATAAAAATATGGCACAATCCAAAATGTTCAAAGTCACGCGAGGCGATGGAGATATTAAAAGAGAAAAAATGTGATGCCGAGGTTGTGAAGTACTTAGAAGAGTCTCCAGATAAAGCTAAGATTAAGAGTATATTAAAGATGCTTGACATTGCACCAAGAGAGTTAATGAGAACGAAAGAGGATATATACAAAGAGTTAAATTTAAAAGATGAGACAGATGACGAGGCTCTAATAGAAGCGATGGCAAAACATCCAAAACTAATAGAGCGCCCGATTATCATAAAGGGCAAGAGAGCGATTATAGGAAGACCGTCAGAGAGGATCGCGGAGTTTTTAGACTCTTAAGATTTTTTCTTATCTTTTGCAACTAGGTTGCACTCTTTTGTCGAGTATGGGCAGGTTTTAACTATGCTCATCTCAAACTGCTCCTCATCTATGCCGCCCAGCTTTCTATCATAATGGCGCATTGCGGCACGAAACGCTGTAAGCACCATATTAGCACTGTCTTGATGCTCGGTTGATATATGCTCAACCTGCTCGCCCTCTGGCTTGCTGGTGTCTACTTTTGGAGCAGGAATGGCTGCGTAGCTCTCTTGAAGATCTTTTTCCAGGTTTGCTGTCGTCTCAAGCGCGCTCTCAATACTATCGCCCTTTATCATCTCCGTAAATATCGAACCCAGCGTAGTAGTGTCTTGATTTCCGTTTGTGCCGAACTTTACGTCAAGAATTGACTCTTCATCTCTTTTAATATAGATAATGACATAACTCTTCGTTGCATGGTCAATCCCAACACCTACGCAATCAGCATCTTCAATCTTCCCGTAGTTTTCAGGTTGCATAAGGTGCTTGCCTATCTCTGCCTGCAGCTCTTTATCTTCAGCCATTTTTGACTCCTACTATTAAATCTCATATAATTTGAACAAAGTCCAAATTATATTCACTCACTAAAGCTTTGCCTTGCGGCAAGAAGGAGTCATTTTGACTCCTATCTTCTCTATGCACACTCCATTATCTTTTATAAATTTTGAGATAATTTCAGAGTGGTTGTGTTCATAAGATTTTAGATATACAATACGGCTGATTCCGCTTGCTATGATGTTTTTACTGCACTCACTGCATGGTTCAAGCGTAACATAGATAGTCGCATCTTCTATGCAGATGCCCTTTCTTGCAGCCCAGATGATGGCGTTCATCTCCGCATGTATCTCGTAAGTCTTTGACCACTCGTGATGCTCAGAGGTGTACTCTCCCTCCCAGTGATCACGGCAGTTTACATACCCGGCAGGAGTTCCGTTGTAGCCCGTGCTTAGTATTCTTCCATCTTTGACGATTACCGCGCCAACTTGCTTGGAGACGCACTTTGAAGCAGTTGCAAGCTCCTGTGCTATATTTATAAAATTTACATCACTCAACATCTGCTAAAGCTCTCTAATGATTTTTATATCCGCGCTATTTCTAAGTCTCGCAAAATAATCACTCAGCACCTGCTCTCTTTTTTGAGATGCAATCATGTTTGCTATCTGATTTTTAACACTCTCGAACTCTACACTGCTTGGAGCCTTTACCTCTTTTAAGTAAAAACTTACATAAGAGCCGTTTGGCTCGGAGACGACCGGAGTAAAGGTGTTGCTCTTAGTATTCTCTAGAAGCCTTGCTAGCTCCGGAGAGATTCTCTCATACTCCAAAAGCTGCTCATCCGCCTTTATCTCATCAGAGTAAAACATAGGAATGGTTATCTTTTTTTCAAGTGCATTTTTATTTTTTGAGCTGTATATCGTCACATCAAAAGCGCTTGGGCGTAAAAACTCCTCTTTGTGCAGCTCATAATACTCCCTTAGCTCATCATCACTCGGCGTGTCAATGGAAGAGTAAGCAATTGCAGAGTAGAGTTTTTGCGAGAGAATCTTCTCTTTTGTTCTCTCTTTAAACTCCGAAGATGTGAGTCCATTTGAGTTTCTAACGGCTTCGTAAAGCTCATCTATGCTCATCTTGTTTGCGGAGGCGGTTTTTTTAATATCGTCATAAACCTCAGAGCTGCTCACGCTTATTTTTCTCTCAGAAATCTCTGCCTCTTCTAGTTTTTTTCTTATAAGATTATTTGTCGCGGTATCAGCATCAACTCTTGATATCCGCATCTCCTCTTTCACGTCATAGAGAGTAATCGGCTCCCCTTTTACGACAACGCTCACGCCGTTAATCAGCTCTGCGCTTAACATCACACTAAAAAAAAGAGATAAAAATATCTTATACATATATCATCCTATAAATTAAAAGGGGTATTTTACCCGCTTTTAACAAATGATAGCCTAAAATTCCATAACTATTTACCAAAGGCTTTTTATGGTTGTTACTCGTTTTGCTCCAAGTCCTACGGGCTATTTACATATCGGCGGTTTAAGAACGGCTCTTTTTTCCTATCTTTGGGCGAGAAGACATAACGGGAAGTTTCTTCTTCGCATTGAAGATACCGATAAAGCAAGAAATTCACAGGAAGCGGCAGAGGCGATTGTAAATGCGTTTCATTGGCTTGGCTTGGAGCATGATGGCGAGATACTCTACCAATCTCAAAGAGATGAGATATACGCAAAATATATCAATCAGCTTTTAGAGGAGGGCAAAGCCTACAGATGCTACATGTCAAAAGATGAGCTCTCAGAGCTTAGAGAGACGCAGAGCGCAAACAAAGAACGCACAAAGTATGACGGCAAATATCGTGATTTTAAAGGTATTCCTCCCGAGGGAGTTGCGCCTGCAATCCGCATAAAAGCACCTCTTAACGGGGAGATTGTGGTTCGTGACGGCGTTAAGGGCGACATTGTTTTTAGAGCCGAAGATATTTTAGATGATTTTGTAATTGCAAGAGCCGACGGCTCGCCGACATACAACTTTGTCGTGGCGGTTGATGACCATCTTATGGGAGTTACCGAGGTTATCCGTGGAGACGACCATCTCTCAAACACGCCGAAACAGATTCTTATCTATGAAGCACTCGGATTTGACATGCCGAATTTTCACCATGTTCCGATGATTCACAATTCAGAGGGGAAAAAACTCTCCAAACGTGACGGCGCGACAGACGTTATGGTGTACAAAGAGATGGGATATACCCCAGAAGCACTTTTGAACTTTTTAGTACGTCTTGGATGGAGTCATGGGGATCAAGAGATTTTTTCTATGGATGAGATGAGAGAGCTTTTTGACCCTAAAAACATCAACAAGTCGGCATCTATCTACAACACCGAAAAACTTGACTGGCTAAACTCCCACTATATCAAAAACACTCCAAACAGCGATCTTGCAAAGCTTCTTGAGCAGTATGGTCTGCTGCTTGCCTCCCATGACAAAAAAGAGATCTTGCTAGATGCCATAAAAGAGCGCGCAAAGACTCTCAAAGAGATGGCATCCCTTGTGTATGAGATTATTAGTACTCCGACTTATTATGAGCAAACAGCCGTAGAAAAAGCGCTAAAGGGCAATGCGCTGGAGATTTTAAATGTTTTTGGCGCAAAAGTATCTGCCGCAAAAGAGCTTCATCTTCCAAGCGACTATCACCATCTTATGCAAGAGGTCGTTGATGAGATGGGGATAGGCTTTGGAAAAATCGGTCAGCCTTTGCGCGTGGCACTTTTGGGCAAAATGAGCGGTCCGGGACTTGATAGCGTTATGGCGATAATCGGCAGAGACGAGACGATGCTGCGTATCGCAAACGCTATTGCCAAGCACTCATAAAAAATGAAAAGAGTTTTAATCCTTCACGGCTGGGGCGGGAGCGATTTCCCGCACTGGCAGAGTTGGCTGGCATCTGAGATTGCAAAAGATTACGGTTGTGTCAGTTTTTTAAACTTTAGCAATGTTGACTTTCCAAACAAAAATGAGTGGTTAGTTGAGTTAACCAAAGAACTGGACGATTTTAAACCAGATATCGTAGTTTGTCACTCACTGGCAAATACACTCTGGTTTCATCTCTGCAATGAGTGCAAAATAGAGGAGATAGAAAACCTTTTTCTTGTTGCTCCTCCAAGTTTGGAGTGCGACATAGAGGAGCTTGAGAGCTTTTTTCCATGCAGTGTTCCTAAAAAACTTTATGCAAAAAAGCAGATGCTTATTACCTCGACGAACGACCCTTACATGTCGCAAGATGAAGCTATAGAACTTCAAAAGACACTCGGTATAGAGATGAAAGTTTTAGAAAATTCGGGGCATATAAATAGAGACAGCGGTTACGGCGAATGGCGCTGGATGCTAGAAGAGATAAAAAATATCTCACATTAATGGAATTACTTCCTATGGCGTTATAAATTAACACTAACAACAACATTCTGCCTCGAATGAGGCAAGCTTCAGTGCCATAGCGGCTAGCGTAGCCAAAGGAATTACTTCCTTTGGCGTTATAAATTAAATAAAAAAGAGAAGCATGATACAACTTATAAACATTTCAAAAAGTTTTGGCAAACAGGAGCTTTTTAGCAACCTCAGCTTTAAGCTCAACCCGGGCAACAAAATGGGTCTGGTCGGACGCAACGGAAGCGGAAAATCTACACTTTTTAAACTTATTTTAGGTGAAGACACTCCAGACACAGGGGAAGTAATCATCCCAAGAGGGTATAAAATAGGCGCGCTTAAGCAGTATCTAGAATTTAGCGAAAGCACTCTTAGAGAAGAGGCTGCTCTAGCGCTTGAAGAGGATATGAAGTATGATATCTACCGAGTAGAGAAGATTTTATTTGGTTTGGGTTTTACGCAAGAAGATTTAGAAAAAGACCCTCTCTCCTTCTCCGGCGGTTTTCAGATCCGTATCAACCTTGCAAAGCTTCTAGTAACCGAACCAAATCTGCTGCTTCTGGATGAGCCGACAAACTACCTCGACATCCTCTCTCTTAGATGGCTGAAAAATTTTCTAAAAGCTTTTGAGGGCGAAGTTATTTTAATCACTCACGACAGAGGTTTTATGGACGCCGTCACTACGCATACAATGGGGATTGTACGCAGAAATCTAAGGGTTATTGCCGGAGATACGCACAAATACTACGAGCAACTCCAAGCCAATGATGAGCTGCATGAGAAACAAAAGATAGCACAAGATAAAAAAGTGAAAGAGCTTGAGAATTTTATTGCCAAAAACAAGGCTCGTGCCTCAACCGCCGCTCTTGCGCAGTCAAAGGTAAAACAGCTTGAGAAGATGGATCTGCTTGAAGATTTAGGTTACGACTCATCTTTGGAATTTGATTTTAACTACAAAGATACGCCCGCAAAGGTTCTTCTTGATGTTAAAAACCTAAGTTTCGGATATACGCTTGAGAACATTCTTTTTAAAAATATCTCTTTCGTGCTTGAGAAGGGCGAGCGTCTTGGGATTATCGGAAAAAACGGTAAAGGTAAATCAACCCTCCTAAATACAATTGCAGGGGAGTTAAAGCCGCTTAGCGGTGAGGTTCATATGCACACAAGCACAGCATTTGCGCACTTCGGGCAGACAAATATCGCAAGACTGCATCCAAACAGTAGCGTCTTGGACGAGATTCACTCCGCCAACACGAAACTCTCCGCGCAAAATATTCGCTCTATTGCGGGTTCTATGATGTTTAGCGGAGATAGTGCAGATAAAAAAGTCTCTCTTCTCTCAGGCGGCGAAAAAAGCCGTGTCATGCTAGGACAAATTTTAGCTCGTGATGTAAACCTCCTCTTTTTGGATGAGCCTACAAACCACCTAGACATGGACTCCATAGAAGCACTGACGGTAGCAATCCAAAACTTCAAAGGCTCCGTAATCGTCGTAACCCACTCCGAAGAGTTGTTACGCCGTACATGTGACAGGCTTATCATATTTACAAAAAACGGTGCAGAGTATTTTGACGGAGGGTATGACCTGTTCTTAGAAAAAATGGGCTGGGAAGAGGAAGAGAATGAAGAGAAGGGCAAACAAAAGCCCAAAACAAACTTTAAAAACAGCAAAAAAGCAAAAGCCGACCTAATCAGAGACAAAAATAAACTAATCTCGCCGATGAGAAAAAAGATTGACAAACTTGAAGCCTCTATCATAAAGAGCGAAGAGACTTTAGCTTCTCATCAAAAAAAGCTTCTTGATGCTTCAAGCAAAGGAGATAGTTTTAAAATCATAGAGTTTTCAAAACTTGTCTCTTTGGAGCAAAAAGAGGTTGAGAAGATGTTTGAACTCTTAGAGATTTTACAAAATGAATTTGATGAGATTACAAACGACTATGATAAAAAAATAGCAGAAGTTGAGCAATTGCAATAGAAAGTTTTTTGATTTATGCAAACATATAAGATATATTTTAAACAAAAAGGTTAATGGCTTGACAAACTGCAATCATTCCTCAATGCCATTAAGGAATGGTTTTGTCTATAACAGAGCAACGGTTTTTCTTGTAGTTCTCTTTTCGGTTCTTGTTGGTGTAGCTATCTGGTTTACTGCTCAAAACTTTTACCAATCTCTTGCTTCTCACAGGTTTGAAGACACTGTACACGAGAACATAGATATGATTGAACAGCGTATGCAAAAGTATGAAAATGTCCTCCAAAGCGGAATAGGCTTTTTCCATGGAAGCGGACATGTAAAACGCGAAGAGTGGCATGACTTCATAAAAGCTATCGATATTAAGGAGAACTACCCAGGCATTCAAGGCATCGGTTTTTCAAAGATGATTAACCCCTCAGAGGTAGCGCAAATAGAAGAGAGTATGAGAAATAACGGATTTGAATCATTCTCCATTAAACCCGCAGGAGAGCGTAAGATATACAGCTCTATCTTATATCTTGAGCCGATGGACAAAAGAAACATGGCAGCAATCGGTTATGATATGTTTTCAGAACCGGTGCGCAGAGCTGCAATGCAAAGAGCAATAGAGAGCGCAGAGGCTTCTATCTCTGGAAAAGTCACTCTTATGCAAGAGATTGACGAAGATGTGCAGCTCGGTATTTTAATGTATCTGCCGCTATATGAAAAAGGCGTAAATATCCAGAGCGTTGAAGAGCGACGCAAAGCTATAATAGGATTTGTTTACAGCCCTTTTCGTATGAACGACCTTATGGAAAAAATCGTTTTAAAATCATCAATTTTAAACTTTGAAATATATGACGGTGAGGATATCTCCGAAGAACATCTGCTCTATAGGTCATTCAAACCAAACTCATACAGATCAAAATTCAATACCGAAAAAATCGTTGAGCTAAATAATGCAACATGGCACATACGCTTCTCAAGCACAAAGGAGTTTGACAACTCTGCAGATGTAATCTATCCTCTCTTGATGACAACTGCTGGATTAATAATCCAATTTTCGCTGCTTTTTATTATCTTAATGCTCTTTAAAAGCAGATATATGCTCAAAATCCAAGCCCAAGAGCTGACAAAGCTCTACCAAGCGGTTGAGCAGAGTCCAAGCAGCATCATAATTACAAATCTTGACGGAAAAATAGAGTATATAAACAGAGCTTTTACAGAAATTACAGGCTATACAAAGGATGAGGCTATCGGAAAAAATCCCAGCTTTTTACAATCCGGCAAAACAGGTGCCGATGCATATAACGATATGTGGAAGACTATAAAACTTGGGAAAACATGGCACGGGGAGTTTGTAAACAAAAACAAAAACGGCATAGAGTACATTGAGGGGGTAAAGGCGGCACCTATTTTTAAAGCCGATGGAACAATCTCTCACTATATGGCAATAAAAGAGGATATTACCGATAGAAAACGCTCTGAAAAGCGTATCCACTTTCTTGCTAACTTTGACTCGCTTACCGGGCTTCCAAACAGATATCAGCTTGAGGAGCGTCTCAACTACGCCTTAAGGATGGCAAAACGTAACAGCGAGAAGTTGAGCATTCTCTTTTTGGATCTTGATCTTTTCAAAGAGGTAAATGATACACTCGGACATGATGCCGGCGATGCTCTGCTAGTTGAACTTGCAAAAAGGTTTAATGCTGTTTTACGCGAAGTAGACACAGTTTCACGCGTTGGCGGCGATGAGTTTATATTTCTGCTGCCAAATACGCCCCCTTCCGGCGCTTCACATATAGCCGAAAAACTTCTTAAAGTAAGCGATACACCGTGTGAATTCAACAGAAGTGAAATGCATGTAACAGCCTCAATAGGCATTGCAATCTATCCTAAGGACGGGCTTGACCGGCAGACGCTATTTAAAAAAGCAGATACGGCGATGTATAAGGCAAAAGAGAACGGAAGAAACAAATACTGCTTCTTTAACAAAGAGAATTGAATTAAATCTCAATTCTCTTTATAAACTCTTTAATACTCTCTTTCTCTTTTTGGGTTATCAGAGTAAAAAAGCACCCTTTTGTATAGACTTTATCCATCATCTTTTGCGCATTTGTCAAGTTATCAACAAGGTAAATAAGCAAAAAAGAGTCTTCTCCCCAGCGAATCAGCATATCGTCCTGTCGTATAATGCTCTTAAAGTGCTTCACCAGCTCAGGCAGCTCAGAAGCCTCTTTTGCTTCACTCTTTATAAGTATGGCGCTGATTATTTTCTTATTGAAGGTAGCTGCATCTTGATAACTTTGCGCAATCTGCAAAAAGTAGTTTTTAGCGTAAGCGCCGCTTTGCTTGTCAATACTTGCATTATTTTCGATCATAATACGTTTAATGAGCGTCTGAGTAATATCCTCAAAAACTGCAATCACATACTCCTCTATATTCTGCACCTTTACTAAAAAAGCATGAGGCTCATATGTGGCTGTCATCATGCTGACAATCCTATCCATCTCAGGAAGCTCTGAAATAGCATCAACCCAACTGCTCCCTTTTGCAACTTTTTCCCCATGGAAATAGGATGGGTGCGGAACAAAATTATTTACAAACGGACCGAACTCCTCTTTGTAATCATCTAAAGATGAAACTGCAAAAAACTTTTTAAATGCTTTGTTTATAAGAACCGGAGTGCTCTCCTGAAAAACTACTATCAAATCTTTTTGCGAATCAATAATACTCTGAATAATCGCTAAACCTATCTCTTCTCTCATGTGTTGCTCACCTCTGTTTTTAAATTTTTATCTTTTTAATTCCACTCATCTATCTTGCCAAACAGTTCCACCTGCGTAAGATAGAGCCTTACATCAAACTCCACTTGATGGTAAGATGGCTGCATGTACTCACACAAAGAGTAAAACGCCCTGTTATGCTCTTTGGCTTTAAAGTGTGCAAGCTCATGCACGACTATCATCTGTAAAAATTCCAAAGGAACACTCTTAAAGATGGAAGATATACGAATCTCATTCTTGCTCTTTAGTTTTGCACCTTGAACTCTTGAGACAAAGTGGTGCGTGCCAAGAGCATTGTGAATAACATTTATCTTGGCGTCATAAATAACCTTACTTAGTGTCGGCGCATTTTTGATGTTGGCATTTTTAAGCTCGTTAACATAGGCAAAAAGTGCCTTGTCAGTTTTAATTGCGTGCGCACTTGGATACTTTTTTTTAAGGTGCTGCTCTAACTTCTCTTGCTTTATAAGCTCCAACACCTGCTTTTTTGTCGTCTGTGGGTAGTGGTTTATATATTTTAAAGAATCCAAACCGAAAATTTCTTCCCTTTGATTTTTCCATTTTTAAGCTTCTCGTGTGCTTCATCTACCTTGAGAGCTTCTATGGCAACATAACTCTGTCTATCGTAGATATCTATCTTTCCTATAGAAACACCGCTAAGTCCCGCTTCACCCGTAAGCGCACCGAGAATATCTCCCGCGCGTACTTTATCTTTTTTGCCGCCCTCGATGACAAGCGTTATGTTCTGCGGCTTCATCTCAAAGCCGTTTACTGCTTTTAAAGTGTCGGCAGATTCAAAAAGACGGCTCTCCTTTCTATACTCATCCGCCTTGTCCGATTCATAAGCACTAAAAAGGGTAAAAGCCAGCCCCTCTTCTCCAGCGCGAGCCGTTCTGCCTATGCGGTGCGTGTATATCTCTTCGCTATGGGGCAAGTCGTAATTCACAACCATTGAGAGCTCTTTGATGTCAAGTCCGCGTGCCGCGACATCTGTTGCCACTAACACCCTACAGCTTTTGTTAGCAAACTGCACTAATACGTCATTTCTCTCATACTGCTCCAAATCGCCGTGAATAGCCAGCGCGTCAATCCTGTTTTTCTGCAAAGTCTGGGCAATCTCCTGAACCTCCGCCTTTGTGTTAGCAAACACAATAACGTTATCGGGTTTGAAATTACTCAAAATATTTATAAGCACCTCTGTCTTCTGTGAGTTTTGCACCTCGTAAAATCGCTCCGTAATCTTGTTGGCAACTTCCGTAGAGGTAGTCTTTATATTTATGGCATCATTTTGGATTAATGCGCTGATATCCATAATCTCATCAGTATATGTAGCAGAGAAGAGAAGTGTCTGGCTCGATTTTGAAACAAACTCTAAAACCTCGTTTATCTCCTCGCTAAAACCCATATCGAGCATTCTGTCCGCTTCATCCAAAACCAACATATCAACATCTTCAAGAGAGAGTGTCTCTTTTTTGAGATGCTTTAAAATGCGCCCCGGAGTTCCAACGATGATGTGTGCGCCGTGACGAAGCGAGCCCAGCTGTGGACCAAAAGCAGTGCCGCCGCAAAGCGTCAGAATCTTTATATTGTGAGCGAATCTCGCAAGCATTCTAAGCTCACGTGCCACCTGATCTGCAAGCTCACGTGTCGGACAGAGCACCAGAGACTGGACTCTAAACTTTTTGACTTGAAGTTTGTGAAGCAGCCCGATACCAAAAGCGGCAGTCTTACCGCTTCCCGTCTTTGCCTGGGCGATTACGTCTCTGCCCTCAAGTATATAAGGCAGGCTCTGCTCCTGAATCGGCGTCATCTCCTTATAGCCTATCTCACCAAGGTTATGAAGCATCTCTTTGCTAAGAGGAAGGTTTGAGAAATCTTTTTTATCCATCTCTCTACCCATCTATCGAGGAGAGTGCGACTTCAAAAACCGCAACCTCTTTCATCGATTCTATTGTTATTTTTCCTATTGTGCCACTCTCAAGAGAGTGTTGCTTTTCAAATTCAATCATAGCTTTTTGGTTAAACTCCTCTATGTCTCTAACTAATGCATATATCTCGCCCAAAATACCGCTATCGCTTAACAGCGCATTTCGTACAACATCATACACGTTCATCTCATCTAAAATCTTCTCAATTTTCTCTTCAAAAAGAACATCGATTAAAGAGAGTACTCCCACAAAATATGCCTGATCTAACATACTTTTACCGGCATCTGGCACCGCCTCTTTGAGGATTCTCTCCATTAAGACGGTGCGGTTTTTTACCATCAACATAAGCGGAGATGTCTTTGGGTTTGGAATATTTGCCATTGAATAAATCAACATCATCAGCCACTTTGAGAGAGGTTCTCTTCCTACCAATGTCAAAATATGGTGAATTGATGAGATCTTGTTTTTAAAGTGAAATGCGCCTGAATTTATATACTTTAGGAGCAAAACAGTTATTGAGCTGTTTTTTTTGAACTCACTCACAATAACTTCAAAATCTGCATTGTTTGCAAGAAGAGAGTAGAGTTTTAAAATATTAAGTCTTGAGGGCTTGCACTGATCCTCTTCAAACATCTTTGCTTTTGAGAAGTAGTAGCCTTGAAAAAAGAGGCAACCCAGACTCTTTGCAAACTCATATCTAAGCTTGTCGGATACATTTCTCGCAACAACGCTCACACCCCTTTCTTTTACTCTGGCAACCATCTCTTTGCTATCTTCATTCACTAAAACGGTTCTGTTAAAGTCTATTTTGACAAATGAGACCTCATCTATTATCTTTGAGTATTTGCTCATTGACGCGGCGTTAGGCGCAAAGTCGTCAATCGCTAAAATATACCCTTTTTCATTCAAATCGCAAACTTTTTTTATAACCTCTTCCCTTAGCTCTATATCTGCGCTTAATGAGAAAATAAAGAACTCATGTGGAAGCGTATAGATTTTATTGCCAAGCAACAGGCTTTCATCTACTTTTATAAATGCTCTGCGCTTTCCTAAAACCGACTGGGTACCGATTTTGACTAAAGTATCAACAAGTGAACTCTCAAATATAAAACCACTCTCCGCATCCTGCGATTTTTGCGGAGTATAGAGCACTTCATAAAAATCAACCTTCGCCTCTCGACTAAGAATCGGCTGGTGTGCGAAGTATAAGTTTTGCATACAAAATCCTCACTTTTTACAAAAGTAGATTATATTATCTTTTTGCTACAATACCCTAATAATTAGGAGAATATGCATAATGTTTGAAGCCCTTTATGTAGCAGTAGGAGTACTCTTTGGCGCGCTTGGCGTCTGGATTGCTATTGTTAGCAGTTTAAAAAACAGCCTTCTTAAAGAGAGTGAAAAATCGGCGATTCTGCTAAACAAAAATGCTGTCTTAGAGGAGCGTATTGATGGCATAAATGAGAAAAACAGAGAGAAGTTTGAACTGCTAGAGCAAAGCAGAGAGCAGATGAGACTGGAGTTTAAAGAACTTGCTCAAAAAATTCTAGAAAACAACTCACAAAAATTCTCTTTGCAAAATCAAGAAAATATCTCCAAGATGATAGACCCCATGAGAGAGCAGTTCAGAGAGTTTAAAAAGCAGATTGATGATGTCTACATCAAAGAGGCAAAAGACCGCTCCATGCTTCAAGCCGAGATAAGAAGCATCAAAGAGATAAACCATCAGATGAGCAAAGATGCCAAAAACCTCACAAAAGCACTCAAAGGCGAGAGCAAAAAACAGGGAGTTTGGGGCGAGATGGTCCTAGAGAGCGTGCTTGAACACTCCGGTCTAAGGCTTGGAAAAGAGTATGAGAGAGAGGTCGCTTTAGCACATGAGAGCGACGGCAGCCGTTACCGCCCCGATGTCGTGGTGCATCTTCCTGATAGCAGGGATATAATCATAGATGCCAAAACCTCTCTGGTTGCCTACGAACGCTATTCGTCGGCTGAGGATGAGGAGCAAAAAGAGCAATTTGTTATGGCGCATGTGCTTTCCATGAAAAAGCATATCAAAGAGCTGAGCGAGAAGGATTACACAAATCTAAAGGGCATAAAAACACTCGATTTTATCTTTATGTTCGTGCCTATTGAGAGTGCGCTGCTTATGGCGATGGAGTATGACGGCTCGCTATTTGACCATGCTTTTAAAAGAAATGTTATCTTAGTAGGTCCTACGACGCTTATGGTCTCCCTGCGCGCAGTAGAGAACAGCTGGAAATATGAGAGACAGCAGAGAAATGCACAAGAGATAGCAAAACGTGCGGGGCTTCTTTTTGACAAATTTGCTGGGTTTATTGAGAGTGTCGAGAAACTCGGAAATCAGATAACTACCGTTCAAAAAACCTACGATGAGACCTTTGCAAAACTCCACTCAGGAAGCGGGAGCATAACAAGCCAGTTTCAGAAGCTTCAAAAACTCGGAGCGGCAAATAGCAAAAATCTGCCCGAACATATAGCTGGCAAGATTGAAGATTAAAAGTTATAATTCACTTTAAAAATGAAAAAGGAGAAGAATATGAAAGAAGAGGAAATTTTAGGCGATACTGTTGAATTTTTGGATGAGGAGCTCAAAAAAGCCCTTGGGTCAATTCAAGATATCGCTGCAAAAGTGTATGAGGGGAAGCTTGACGCATATGAAGGATTTTTAGAGACTGAGAAATACAACGAAAGGGTTGTAGAACTTGGAAACAAGCTCAAAGAAAAAGGCGTAGATGTGACGCAAGTTGCCGAGTATAAAGAATTTTAACTCTTTTTACTCACTCTGTATATAAAACTGAATACCTCTGCAACAGCTCTATAAAGAGCTTCTGGAACCTCTTTGTCAAGCTCCACTTTTGAGAGCAGCTCGATGAGATCCTCATCTTTTTTGATGGGGAGATTGTGAAGTTCGGCTATTTTTATAATATTTTCGGCACTCTTTCCTTGCCCCTTGGCAAATACGCGCGGCGCTTTCTCTTTTGTTGCGTCGTACCTTAGAGCGGCTGCTTTTTTCATATTTTTACCTCAAACCCCATGTCAATTTCTCGCGGCGCTGTCTCGTATGGTGAGCTTTTTTTTGGGGTATCAAAAATACGTATCTCTCTTGGCGTAATTTGTGATTCAATCAAAGCAGAACGCAAAGAAGCGATACTCTCTTTTACAATCTCTTTAAACTCAGAATTATCCGAATAGATGTGAATATTTATCTGATTCTCCTCATAAAGTGCAAGTTTAAGTTTGAGCTCTCCATACTCTTTTAGCTTCAGATCAATATCGCAGTAAAATACGCTGTTTTTATCTTTTTTAATGTTAATATTTCCCTCTTCAAGGCTATCCCATGAGAAGGGAAGATAGAGTGACGATGAGTTTGAGAGGTGGGAGAGCAGTTGAAAGTAGTCTATCTGCAGCAGCAGTTTATCTACATGCTTTAAAATCTCTGTTTGATTTGGATGCGGTGATTTTGCTATCTCCTCGCCCGCTTTTAGCAAAACCGACTTTAAATCTTGTGACAAAATCTCTTTAATATTATTCTCGGTTGCCAATGTTTGGGGTGTTGTAAGTTGAGTCAGTTTTGAAACAAGAGCTGCGCTCTCTTTTGAAAAAAGAGGGTCAACCTTTTCAGCCGCACCTTTTAAAACATCAACCACGGTGCGGATTTCCTGAGGTATTTTTTTCTCCAGCAAAGTATCGAGTGCAGCTTTTGGCGTCATATTTTCAGCCGTAACCACCTTTAGCGACTCTACAATCTTTATAAGCGCATCAAAGAGACCCTTGACCTCTGGCTTTGTGCTTTGCGTCATCTGCGCATTTAGCTGCTGCAGAGCTTCTTGCAACAAAATAGGTTTGAAATTGTCTGCACTAAGCATCTTTTGAGAGACCAAATGCTCTACTTTTGAGAGCTGTTTCTCAAAGCCTTTGGTTGTTATGATGTCTGCACTCTTTAACTGCTCTGAGAGTTTTGAAACAATATTCTCTACCCCTTTTGCCAACTGCACTAAGGCGCTCTTACTATCTTTTGGGGTCTGTAAAAGGGCGCTGTTTGTCGCCTCTTTTAGCGTCGGTGAGGCAAGCAGCTCTTTTATGTTTTGAGCAAGCAGTTTCGCACCTGACATCTCGCTTTTTAGCATATTTTTTTCAAGTGATACCAATATATTTTTGAGCTCTACTTGAGGGTTTTGCACATTTTTGAGTCTGGATTCTAAAAAAACACCCGAATTTTCAAGCTTCTGTTTTAAAACAGGCTCGCTAAGCTCTTTGATATCTAGGAGAAACTTTTTAAGAGTTGTCTCAATCGGCAGAGAATTTTTTTCACTCTTCAGCGTACCAAGAAGCTCTTTTACCGTGCTTGTAATATTGCCTAAATCTTTTAGCGTGGGATTGTTCTTTGCGAGATTTAAGAGAGTCTTGTCGGAGTCTGAACTTACGCCGCTCTCTTTGAGCAGAGAGTTCATAACGGATTTCAAATCCTTATCTTTTAAGATTGTCTCCATCTCTTTTGGTGTTGCACCTTTTAGAAGAGTCGCTAACGCTCTGTTAGTGTTTGGAAGAATGATGCTGAGCTCTTTATTTAGCGATGTGTTGATCATGGCTAAAGTATATCATTTATCGAGTAAAAACAAAAAGCTTGATACTCTTCCCTCATAAAACACTTCTTTGTTATGCGGAAGATATGAAAAATCTCTTGTATTCGTTAGTATATCTTCTTTACTCTACCGACTTCTCGACTCATTAGACGAACTTTAATCCCATGAGGATGTAAAGGCGATTTTGTCAAAATATCGCGGACTATTCCATCGGTAAGTTTTCCACTCGCCTGATCCTCTTTGAGGACTATTGCTACGCTCATTCCGCTTCTTATATCTGCTCTTTTTATTTGGTTCATCTATTTATCCTTGCATTAAATCTTCAGAAATTTCGATTTTTAAAGTGTAACATCTCTTGTTATTTTTTTGAAAAATTGGTCTCCCCACGAGGAATCGAACCTCGAGCTATCCCTTAGGAGGGGACTGCTTTATCCAATTAAGCGATGAGGAGGGATAAGAAAGAGTGAAATTTTAGCATTAAAAACTCTCAATAGGTAAATGCGATGCGTTTTTTATACTATATAACTGATGTTACGCACTAAAACGAACTCGTCCGTTCTAGTGGCAGGGACAAATATCCCTACAACCCCCTTATAATGGAGTATGCCATTGGTTAGCATACCTAAAAGCTACGAAAAGGGTACTTTTCGAGAAAATTAGAGGTATTTACGAACTTTTTTACAAAAGTGCGTAAGGTCAGATACTAATTCAAGTATAATTCCAAAAAACAACCAAAGGCTTCTTTATGGCAAAATACCCTTCACTCCTAGAACAGTTTCGCTCTTTTTGTTTTCAAAACAAGCCACAGGATTTAGAGCGCTCAATAGAGTACTTCTCGGTATTTGGCGGGATGAGCTGGGGCGTTGAGA
>NZ_JACUTS010000010.1 GCF_014859695.1 Sulfurimonas sp.
TAACCAAATCACTTATTCAGAATTGCAGAAATTAAAAGGTGCGTAAGGTCAGTGATTCATTAACCGGACTTGCCAATAGAGTTCTGTTTAATGAGAGGCTTCAGCAGACAATCGAAAAAGCAAAACAGCAAAAAAGCTCGTTTGCACTGTTATTTGTAGACTTAGACAGGTTTAAGCAGATAAACGACTCATTGGGTCATGCTATTGGAGACAAAGTTCTTCAAATTATCTCAAAAAGACTCCAAAGAGTTGTGCGCACGGAAGATACAATTTCGCGTTTAGGCGGAGATGAGTTTACTATATTGGCTCAAGATTTAGATAAGGGAGAAAATGCCTCTCTCATTGCAGAAAAAATAATCTCTTCAATATCTAAAGCTATTTATATTGACAACCATACTCTCTACTTAACTTCGAGCATAGGAATCAGTATATTTCCTGATGACGGCGCCGAGGCAGACCATCTTCTAAAAAATGCTGATGCTGCAATGTTTAGAGCCAAAGAAGAGGGGAAGAATAACTTTCAATACTACTCTGTTGATATGACTCAGCTTGCGTTTGAGCGAGTCGTTATGGAAGCAAGCCTTAGAAAAGCGCTCTCCAATGATGAGTTTGTCGTCTATTTTCAGCCTCAAGTGGATGGAAAGACGGACAAAATTATCGGGATGGAGGCGTTGGTTAGATGGGAGCATCCCGATGTGGGAATGATTTTTCCGGATAAATTTATACCGCTTGCGCAAGAGACGGGGCTTATTTTGGCTATTGATCAAAAGGTAATGAAAGCTGCTATGACTCAAATAGCAAAGTGGTACAAGATGGGGCTAAATCCGGGAGTTTTAGCTCTAAATCTATCCATGAAGCAGTTGAACCAGGGTGATTGTATAGAGAACTTAGAGCAACTTATGAGCGATAGCAAATGTAAAGCTGAGTGGCTTGAACTCGAAGTTACGGAGGGTGAAATTATGAAAAACCCGCAAAGCGCAATAGAGATTTTAAACAAAATAAGCCAAATGGGAATTGAGCTCGCGGTTGATGATTTTGGAACAGGATATTCATCTCTGTCATATCTTAAACGACTCCCGATTGACAAACTAAAGATTGACAAATCTTTTGTGGACGGGCTTCCTGATAATGAAGAGGATGTCGGTATTGCAAGAGCCATTATAGCTCTTGCGCAGAGCCTCAAACTTGAGGTAATTGCAGAGGGTGTAGAGACTAAAGAACAGAGAGATTTTTTAATACAAAACGGTTGTACTAATATCCAAGGCTACTACTACTCAAAACCTCTGCCCGCAGGTAAAATGCAAGAGATGCTAAAAAAAGATTTAGCGATTTTATAAACAAACCGTAGCTTCGTTTAATGTTAATGGAATTATAATATACGCTACATCTAAAAATTGTCGTCTGTTTTTTTTGTAAAAATTGTTCAAAAGGTATTACATGAAGATTTCAAAACTAATTTTATCGTTTATTCTAAGCACAACACTGTTTGCTCAGGTTTCGTTTGCCCAAATAGCTTCTACTGAGGCACTCGGCTATGGGTCGTCTGACACACTCTCATCCAAAGAGAAGCTTGCGGGTATTTTATCTCGTGAAGATGTTGCAAAAAAGTTTGAAGAGCTTGGGGTTGATGTAAAAATTGTAGAGGCAAGAGTTGCTTCAATGACTGATGAAGAGGCTTCAATAGTTGCAAATCAAATTGATACATTGCCGGCAGGTGCGGATGTTGGTATGTCAATAGTAGGTGCAATTGTTTTTGTATTTATAGTTTTACTTATTACGGATATTCTTGGATTAACAAAAGTTTTTAACTTTACTAAACCTATAACTAACTAATGTGAAGATAAACTTCGCCCTTCTTCTTGCGCTTGCCTCGTTGATTTTTTCAACAGGCTGTGCGCGCAATACTCCTTTTCCAAAAGATGCCAATGTCTCTTCATACAGTATAGATGTTCCTTTTGTAGCTCCACGCTCAGAGCTTTGCGGCTCAACATCCCTAGAGATGCTCTCCTCTTACTGGCAATCTAAGGGCTCATATACTCCAAAGCTTTCACTTAAAGAGCTGGATGAAAGAACGCTTATCCCGCTAAAGGGCGGTACTCTTCAGATAGAACTAATTGCTGCGGCAAGAGCTAATGGTCTTCTTGTCTATCCGCTGGAGCCTAACTTTGACGCACTTTTTATGGAACTAAAAGCAAATCATCCCGTAATTGTGCTTGTAAACCGCGGTCTCTCATGGTATGAGCTTTGGCACTATGCGCCGGTTAGTGGATATGACGCAAAGACACAGACTATTTTGATGCACTTTTCAGAGGAGCCAAACGAGGCAGTTCCTATTGAGACATTTGCGGCCATTTGGAAGAGAAGCGGTAATTGGGGAGTTGTTCTTCTTCCTCCTGATGAGCTTCCTTCTTCAGCATCGCCAAAAAAATATCTGCAATCTGCGTATGATTTGGAAAAAATTGGAATGGTTGATGAGGCAATAGTCGCTTATAAAAGCGCACTAAGTCGCTGGCCTCAGGATATTCCTATGCTCTTCGCTCTGGGAAATGTCTATTACAGCACTAATCAGATTAGCAGCGCCGAAGAGAGATACAGAGAGATACTGCTCATTGACAAAACTCATCCGCTCGCACTAAACAATTTAGCCGACCTGTTATGTCATACCGACAGGGCAGAGGAGGCTCTTAGAGTGATTGATACGGCCGAAACTACCGATACTAAAATACTCTCCATCATAAATGCCACACGCCAAGAGATTATCAAAGGGTGTACACTTCATTAAAAAACAGAAATATGCCTGCTTTGATTGATGATTTGCATTAACTTGTTATAATTTTGCCACATTATAAAATCGGAAAAATATATTATGAAAAAACTTCTTTTACTTCTTATCTCATCAATTTTGCTTTTAGGTGCGCAGCCTAAATTTTTAATGCCGGAGGAGGCTTTTAAACCCTCGGCAAAATTAAACGATAAGATGGAGATAGAGGCGAGCATAGAGATTGCAAAAGATATATATCTTTATGAAGATGCTCTGAAATTTGAGATAAAAAATCAAAACGGTATCCGCATAAAAGATGTAAAAAAGCCAAAAAGTGTAGAGCATCATGGCGACATGGTCTACTTGGAATCTCCGATATTTATCATAAGTTTGGAAAAAGAGGCGGAAGTTAGCGGTTTAGTAAGCGTAGAGTTTGAACTCTCCTATCAGGGATGCTCGGAGCAGGGGCTTTGCTATGAGCCATATACAGAGGCTTTTACCTTTGATATAGATAGTGCAAAACTTCCCGATGTTTCGAGTAAAGAGGAGAGTGGAGCGGATGAAAAAGGGCAAGAGAAGATTGAAGTAAATATCGAAGTGAAAAAAGAGCTCTCGGAGAGTGATTCTATTGCAGATACGATTAAAGAGGGGAGTATTGCTATTGTTCTTCTTTCGTTTTTAGGTTTTGGGCTTCTTCTTGCACTCACTCCATGCACCTTTCCGATGATTCCAATTATCTCAGGAATTATCATCTCTCAAGGCGAGGGAATAACGACAAAAAGAGCGTTTATGCTCTCTCTTGTTTACGTTCTTGCCATGGCGGTTGCTTACACAATCGCCGGAGTTTTAGCGGGTCTGTTTGGCTCAAACCTGCAAGCCGCTCTTCAAGCGCCTTGGGCGATATATACATTTTCTGCAATTTTTGTCGCACTCGCATTTAGCATGTTTGGGTTCTACGAGCTTAAACTTCCGGACTCTTTTGTTGCCAAGATTAGCTCAAATCACCACACAAACCGCGGCGGTTATATCGGCGTTGCGGTTATGGGATTTCTATCGGCTCTGATTGTGGGTCCATGTGTTGCGGCTCCACTTGCCGGCGCTTTGGTCTATATAGGACAGACGGGAGATGCGCTTCTAGGCGGTGCGGCACTTTTTGCCATGAGCATAGGAATGGGTGCGCCGCTAATTTTAGTTGGTGTGAGCGCTGGTAAGTTTATGCCTAAACCGGGTACATGGATGACAATGATCAGTGCAATATTCGGCGTAATGATGCTTGGCGTTGCTATTTGGATGCTTGAGAGAGTGCTTGATGAGTATCTTATAATGCTTCTGTACTCTATTTTGGGAATCGGTTTTGCAGTCTATTTCGGCGCGTTTGAGAAGGATGCGCATACATTTAGAAAAAGTACAGCAATCATTATTTTTATCTACTCGGTAGCTCTTTTTATAGGAGTTCTGGGCGGCTCAAACAGCATGACAAAACCGCTGGAGTTTTTAAAGCCTTCTATCTCAATCTCCTCTGATGCCGCTTTATCTTCGCACTTAAAGTTTGAAAAAATAACCTCAATCAGAGAGCTTGATAAGATTTTAGAAGCAAACAGAGGCAAAAAAATTATGCTTGATTTTAGTGCAGAGTGGTGTGCGGTGTGTAAAGAGCTTGATAAAAAGACATTCTCAGATGAAGCAGTAAAAGCAAAAATGAAAGAGTTTGTACTAATTCAAGCAGATATTACACAAAATAATCAAGAGCAAAAAGAGTTAAGTAAAAAGTATGGAGTGTTCGGTCCGCCTGTACTTATATTTTTCGATACAGAGCTAAATGTGATAGGGTCAAAAACTATTGTAGGTTTTATAGGACCGAAAGATTTTTTAGAGCATTTAAGCACTATTTAAAAAAAAGTGTACAATGCCGAATAAATTAAGAGGGAGGAAGATGTTGAAACTTTTTAGCGATACTTATGAGATAGCAAAATCAAGACTATTACACCTCCTCTTTTTGAAGCCATGTCACTGCAATCTTTTTTTTAAACGCAAGATACGGCTTGTTCTTCTGTTGAACCATTTTATCCCTAGATGCCCTTACTATACAACCTACTTTGCATTTAGACGCACAGGCGTACATCCTCCACTTTAATATCCTTTTTTACAAAATCATTACAAAAAATACAAAATGAAAAAAAATACAAGGATATTTACATGTCAAAAAATTATATAGTAGGATTCCCTAGAATAGGGGAACAAAGGGAATTAAAAAGAGTTTTAGAGGAGTTTTGGGCAAAAAAATGCTCATTTGATGATGTTCTAAAAGTAGCACTTGAGCTAAAAAAAAGACACTGGGAGTATCAAAGGGATGCGGGAATTGAGTTTATAAGTTCAAATGATTTTTCACTCTATGACAATATGCTTGACACCTCTGTCATGTTAGGTGCAATTCCAAAAAGATTTAAAGAACTAAAAGATGAGGAGTTGTACTTTGCAATGGCAAGAGGCGATGCTTCAAGCGTGGCTATGGAGATGACAAAGTGGTTTAACACAAACTACCACTACATAGTTCCAGAACTAAGTTTGGAGGACAACTACTCACTTAATGCTTCAAAAATTATAGAGGAGTATAAAGAAGCAAAAAAACTGGGCATAAAAACAAAGATAAATATCATCGGACCAATTACATATCTGGGGCTTAGCAAAAGAGTCGACCGTGGCGATGTTTATGAACTTTGGAGCAAAATAGTGCCTATTTATGAAGAGCTTTTAAAAGCCATAAGCACTCTTGATGATGAAGTAATTGTGCAGATAGATGAGCCGATTTTTGTAAAAGAGTTGGATACAAAAGTTCTCAGTCTTATAAAACCGACTTATGACACTCTTGCAAGTGTTACATCAAATATAAAAATTGCAGTCGTTACATATTTTGAACACTCAAACGAAGCGACAAAAGTGCTTGTGAATACGCCAATCTGGGCATTGGGGCTTGACTTTTTACATGGAGAAGAAAATCTTAATTCGCTTGATATTATCGCCCCTAGCGGTAAAAAACTTTTAGCGGGAGTAGTTGACGGCAGAAATATATGGAGATGTGATATCGTAAAAACGCTAACACTTTTAGAAAATATATCAAAAGTAGTGAAAAAAGAGAATATCTTGATAAGTTCGTCATGCTCGCTTCTTCACACTCCTTTTACTCTTAAGCATGAAGAGAAGATGAGTCATGATATAAAAGAGTGGTTAAGTTTTGCGCTTGAAAAGTTGGATGAAATCTCGCTTCTCTCAAAACTCTTTTTTGACGGCAAAGGCAGTTTGGATGAGAGAGAAAAAGAGGCGCTGCAAAAGAACATAAAAGCAAACCAAAGCAGAAAAAATTCGCCTCTTATCCATGATAGAACTGTACAAGAGAGGATAAAGAAGCATACTAAACTCCAAAGAGAGGGCGATACAAAAGAGAGACTAAAACTTCAAAGAGAGATTTTAGGTTATAAAGATTTGATAACGACAACTATAGGCTCGTTTCCGCAAACTCCGGAGTTGCGAAAGGCAAGAAGCGATTTCAAAGCCGCTCATATCTCAAAAGAGAGTTATGAAAAAGAGATAAAAAAGTACATAGACGAGTGCGTGGCATTTCAAGAGGAGTGCGGTTTGGAGATTTTAGTCCATGGCGAACCTGAGAGAAACGATATGGTTGAGTATTTCGGTGAGCAGCTTAGCGGGTATGGATTCAGCCAAAACGGATGGGTGCAGAGTTACGGAAGCAGATGTGTAAAACCGCCATTTATCTACGGAGACATAAGCAGACCAAAACCAATGACGGTTGATTGGATAACTTATGCGCAAAGCAGAACAAGCCGCATCATGAAAGGGATGTTAACGGGACCCGTGACTATACTTAACTGGTCATTTGTAAGAGACGATATGCCAAGAGGAGATGTTTCAAAGCAGATAGCCGTGGCATTAAGTGATGAGATAGACGACTTGCAAAATGCCAGCATAAAAATCATACAGGTCGATGAAGCGGCATTTAAAGAGGGTTACCCACTAAGAAGTACGAAGATAAAAGCGTATGAAGCGTGGGCAGTGAGAGACTTTAAAATCGCTGTGAGCAGTGCAAAAAAAGAGACACAAATCCACACGCACATGTGCTATAGCGAGTTTAATGACATCATAAACACCATTGAGGATATGGACGCAGATGTTATCTCCATAGAGACGGCAAGAAGCGGCAATGAACTACTGAAAATCTTTAAAAAAGTGGGCTATACAAAAGAGGTAGGACCGGGAGTTTATGACATACATAGCCCAAGAATCCCCAGTGTAGAGGAGATTGTAAAACAGATAGAGCTTCTGCTTGAGGTGCTGCCAAAAGAGCAACTTTGGATAAACCCCGATTGTGGGCTAAAAACAAGAAAATGGGAGGAGGTAAAACCCTCACTTAAAAACATGGTTGAAGCAGTAAAAATAGTAAGAACAAAACTACAAAGTTAGCAAAAATATAGCATGCGCTTTTGCATGCTATGTGTGATTGAGCTTGTTATAACCGGTGAGATAGTGAATTGCGTATATGATGAAAAAAATGAGGAGTTGTTTTGAAACAATCCCTTTGCTAAAGATTGCTTGAAGCGACAAAAGAGGCTAGCCTTTTGATAAGCTCGTTTGGGTTTGTGTCTGCTATCTCTTGCGCTAAGATTTTGTCTGCACCGTCGCCTAGAATCTTTTTGAAGACCGCTTTTATCTCTTCTATGTCGCCTTTGTTCTCTAACCTTCTTCTAAGACCGATTACGTTTAGTCCTTTTATGGTCGCCTTGTTGCCCTCAACCAGCATAAACGGTGGAATATCCGAAGTTACTACAGATGCGCCGCCTATCATAACTCCCGTTCCTATGGTGTTGTTTGCTTCAACCGTGCTAAGACCGCCGATGATGACATTCTCCTCGCACTTGACATTCTCATAAAGCCTGACCGCATTTGTTATGATACAGAAATCGCCTAACTCTACACCGCCGAGAATTTGAACGTACCCCATAAGAAAGTTGTTGGCACCGATGATGATTTTTTTGTTTTCGCCATTTTGGCTCTCTTGTGCGCCGATTTGAGTAAACTCTCTTATATGCGTTTTCTCGCCTATAACTATCTCTGAATCTTCGCGCCCCATAACAGCAAAGCTAAATATTTTTACATTTAGTTCAACTCTAAGGGAGCCTTTTAGTATGACATTTGACTCTAGTGTACATCCTGCTTTTAGCTCTACATCTCTGCCTATAAAGCAAAAGGGACCTATTTTAACATCTGGAGCTATTTTCGCACCCTTTTCTATGACAACCGAGGGGTGGATATTTGCTTTTTTTTCTGCCATTATTTGCTCGCGATCTCTAGAGTGATTATGCTGTCGTGTACGGTTGCCAGTGAACCGCTATCGCCCGTTTGCAAGTAGTTTATAAATGCCTCGAGTTCATCATGCAGTGCGTTGCTTCTGTTTACAAAGCAGTTTTTAGTTATGTGTGAAGAAGGATTTATGTTGATGCGCTCCGTGAGAGTTTGAGAGATAAGATCTGCTTCAAAATATTTTATCTTGCTCTGCTCATCTACTCTACATGCTAGAGAGATAGTTCTTTTTCTGTAAGGAGTAAGCCAGTTTGTAGAGATATCGCCGATAATCTGACCCTCTAGCTCAAATGCGAGTATGGCATTGTCTTCATGCGTCTTATGAATCTTTTGAGACTTAAAAACCGCACTTTTTATAATATCTCTTTTTGTTATAAAGCGTATCAAATCGCTGTCATGAACCGAGAGGTCTGTGAGTATCCCCACATCGGCTATACGCTCCGGAAAAGAGCCGCTGCGCGTGATTGAGATGGATAAAATCTCATGCTCTTTTATCTCGTTGATAAGAGATTTTACGACCGGATTGTATCTCTCAATATGTCCAACACAGCTCTTGATTGCGTTTGCCTCTACGGACGCAAGTATCTCTTTTGCATCTTTTACACTTGAAGCGGCAGGTTTTTCTATAAATATATCTATTTTGCGCGCGGCACACTTAAGAGCGGCATCTTTATGCAGGAAAGTAGGCGTTACGATAATAACTGCTTCAGGTCTAACTTCATCAAGCATAGTCTCCAAATCGTAAAAAAAAGGCTCCGCGAACTCGCCGTTTTTTACAATATCACAGAGTCCGACAATCTCTACTCCATCTATCTTTTTGAGCGTGTTGTAGTGGTTTTTGCCCATTGCGCCAAGCCCGAGAATTGCGATTTTTTTCAATTTTCAGTCCTTAATTGCGTGAACTACAAAATCTTGTTCCGCTTCGCTTAGAAACGCACTCATCGGAAGTGACATTATCTCTTTCGAGACAAGCTCGCTTATAGGAAAATCACCCTCGCCGTAGCCTAAATCTTTAAATGCCTCTTGCATATGAAGCGGAACTGGATAGTGAACGGCGGTTGGAACGCCTGCGGCGGATAGTTTTGCAATCATCTCTTCTCTATCTTTTACTCTTATTGAGTATTGCGCATATACGCTTGTGCCGCCATCTGCTATTTTTGGCGTGATAACGTCTGCATCTTCAAGCAAATCGCTGTATCTTGAGCCAATTTCTTCTCTGAGTCTAACTTCTTCGTCAAAATGCTTTAGTTTAACATCTAAAATAGCCGCTTGAACGGCGTCAAGGCGACCGTTTATACCGATGTATTTGTGCTTGTATCTCTCGTTTTGACCGTGATTTAAAAGCATTCTCATCTTTGCTGCAAGTTCATCGTCATTTGTGAAAATTGCTCCGCCGTCACCGTAAGCGCCTAGCGGTTTTGAAGGGAAGAAGCTTGTACATCCTATGGTTGAGAGATTACATGATTTTTTGCCGTTATATGTTGCGCCGAAACTCTGACATGCATCTTCAATAACGGGAATCTCATATTTTGCGGCTATCTCGTTGATTGCGTCCATGTCTGCGCACTGTCCGTAAAGTGAGACGGGCATAATCGCTTTTGTTCTTTCAGTTATATGTGACTCTATTTTTGCAGGGTCTATGTTGTAGCTCTGCTCGTCTATGTCGACAAAGACACTTTTTGCACCCAAAAGGGCAATAACTTCAGCCGTGGATATAAAGGTAAAAGGAGTGGTGATTACTTCATCGCCGGCTCCCACGCCAAGCGCCATAAGCGCTAACAAAAGAGCATCCGTTCCGCTGCTGCACCCTATGGCATGTTTTGCACCCGTATATGCCGCAAGATTTCTCTCTAGTGAGTTTAACTTCTCTCCGCCTATAAATTGCGCTGAAGCAAAAACCTCTAAAACCTCTTTGTCAATCTCTTGTTTATACTCTTGGTACTGCGCTTGTAAATCTATAAAATTAATTTTCATCTCTGTCCTCTATTATTGTTGCTACTCTTTTTGAACTGCCATGTTTTAGGTACGCTCTTAGTGCTTTTGAGTCGCTTAAAAACCTGCTTCTGTCATATTCGCGATATGCTTGAATCAGGTTTTTGGCAGTTACATCTTCTTGTATAAACTCCGGATGCAGTGCCCTGTTTTTAAACTTGTTGTACATTATATTTGCCAATCCTATATACTCCAGTTTTACAAGTCTGCTTGCAATAAAGTAATCAAGGGGTTTTGCAATATATGTCAACACAAAAGGTATCCCGATGAGCGATGCCTCCAAGGTTGCCGTACCGCTGCAAATAAATGCAAAGTCCGCTTCAAGAAGTGTTTTGTGCGCATCGTGAGCCGTTTTAAAACCTGAAAGGCTACCATAAACTTCTTTTATATCTTCTTTAGAGAAGTGTTTTGGCACAATAATCGTTGCTTGCACTTCAAGCTCTTTTTGAACTTCTCTAAAGATGGGCATAAGTTTGCTTATCTCGCCTTTTCGGCTTCCGGGCATAAAGACGATGTTTTTTACTTCGTTGTTTAAACTCTTTTTAAACTCCGTTATCTGATCCAAAAGGGGATGCCCGACATACTCGATAGGCGCATCTTTGGAGTAGTACTCCTTTTCAAAAGGGAGTATGGAGGCGAGATGGTCTATCGTCTTTTCTAAGACAGGGATTCGTTTTTTCTTCCATGCCCAAGCCTGCGGCAAAATATAGTAGATAATCTCTTTGTCTGGGTACTTTTTTCTGATTTTTTTGGCAAGCGGGAGATTGAATCCTGAGGAGTCAATCAGCAGAACTTTATCGGCGTCATGTGCGAGTTTCAACATATCGTTGTTTAGTTTTAAAAAAAAGCGCAACTTCTTGATGGCATCTACAAAGCCCATGATTGCTAAACTTCTCAAATCAATGATGCTCTCTCCTAACTCTTTATCAAATATGCCGATAAACTCTGTCGTCTCGTTTAACTCTTTTTTGAGAGATTTGAGGTGAACGTTTGCCGAGTGTTCAAGTGCGCTAACTAATATCTTCATGATCCGCCGTCTCCATGTGTTTTATAACTGTCATCATATCTCTCTTTGTTTGTTTCTTCTACATACTCATACATGTAGGTTGTTAAATTTTGTATATCCTCATCGCTAAGACCCACTGCAAAAGGTATCATCATCTCTTGCTGCTGATTGTCGGAGAGTTTTGAGCGAAATCTTTTTAATTTGTACGACATGTATCCTTTTGCGCGATTTGCAAGATAGGGATACTCATGAAGACCCTCTAGTTTCATCCCATGACAGCTGTAACAGCCATTTTTGATATAGAGTTTTTTTCCACTCTCGTAAGCACTCTGGGCACTTAGAAGAAGTGCAATTAAAGATAAAAAGACTATTTTCAACACTCTCTCCCTTTTGAGTTAATATTTGATGTTACGCACTAAAACGAACGCGTCCATTTTAGTGGCAGGGACAAATGTCCCTACAACCCCCTAAAGCTACGAAAAAGTATCTTTTTCGAGAATTACAAGGTGTTCTACAAACTTTTTTACAAAAGTGCGTAAGGTCAGTTAATATATTTGCGTAAAGTCTCATAAAGTTTTTCCAAATCTATTGGTTTAATAAGATGTTCGTTCATTCCTGCGGCTTTTGTCTTCTTTACCTCTTCACTCATTGCATTTGCACTCAGTGCAATGATTGGAACGTCGCTGTCCATGTCCCTAATGATTTTAGTTGCTTCGTATCCGTCCATAACAGGCATCTGTAAGTCCATAAAGATAAGTTCATACTTACCTTTTTCAAACATTTCAACTGCCTCTTTGCCGTTTTTTGCAATATCTATATCTTCAACGAACTCTTCAAGAAGTCCAGAGAGAACAAGTTGGTTCGTTATGTTGTCCTCAACGATAAGTACTCTTTTTGCATCTATGAACTCCTTGCTAAACTCTATTGTTTTTCTCTCTTTTTTCTCTTTTACGGATTCTGTCTCTTGGAGTTTTATTTCAAAAATAAAAGAGCTTCCGACTTTCTCTTTGCTCTCAACCCAAATCGTACCGCCCATTAGCTCTACAAGCTGTTTTGAGATTGCAAGACCAAGACCTGTTCCTCCATATTTTCTCGTAGTGCTGCTATCTGCTTGCGAAAAAAGTTTAAATAGCTTTTTTTGTTCGGTTTGACTTAAACCGATGCCTGTGTCTTTGATTTCAAATTTAATTTTTGAATCATCTGTTTTTGTAATGATTATATATATATTTCCATTTTTATCGGTAAATTTAATGGCATTGCTTAAAAGATTGGTTAGCACCTGAGAAATTCTTAGGCTGTCCCCATAAAAATAATCTTTTAGACTCTCTTCGTATTTTAGGTTAATTTTTATATTTTTATCTTCAACTATATATTTCATAGACTCTACAACGTAGCTAACGGTTTTTTTAAGATTAAACTCTATATTTTCTATCTTCATCTTCCCAGCTTCAATCTTTGAGAAATCCAAAATGTCGTTTATTATGCCTAGAAGCGATTTTGCAGAGTCATCTATCTTAAGAAGATAGTTTTTCTGCTTCTCGTCGAGGTTAGTCTTTAGAAGCAGGTGGCTTATCCCTATGATACCGTTCATTGGAGTTCTTATCTCATGCGACATATTGGCTAAAAACTGTGACTTTGCCTTGGTCGCGTTTTGTGCTATCGTCTTCTTCTCCTCTAGCTCTTTTGTTCGCTCTTTGACTATGTTTTCAAGGTTTATACGCTGTTTTATATTGAAGTAGGCGACTGTAAGCAAAATCATAAATCCAAAAAATGCCATGGCATTTACCATTAAATATTCGTTTGTCATATCGTGAAGATATTTGCTTTTTGTGTATGAGACAAGATACGCCATTGTCTTGTGATTTTCAATATTTTTAATAGGCAAAAAAGATATGATGTATGAGTCGTTTAAGTGATGCGCGTAGAGAGAAAATGAGTTATCTATATTTATGTTTTTTGCTATCTCATCTTTTAGGTTTTGATTTAGGAGGATGTTTGTGGGAAAACTTCTTTTTCTCTTTGCGTTGGTGTTTAAAGAGAGAAAATCTTCATGCTCCAGACTTTGCATATAGTTTGAGTTAAAATCATCGTAGTACTCTACGGTACTGAAAATCTCTTTTTTGACTATAAAATTGGTATGCGTGCTATGAAGGTCGAGCATGGCATCTTGCATACTCTGAGGAGAGAAAGAGATTTCGGCAACTCCCAAATAGAGACTGTTATAAAAAAGAGGAAAAACATTTCTAAAAGCGTGTGTACCTTTTCCTCCTTCAAAGCCGCCTATAGGCTCTTTTGTCTTGTTTGTATGTACAATGGAGTAGCGTACCAAGGAGAGGTCATCGCCGTAGATATCCCTTTTATGCACTCTTAAAAATGAACTGTTGTCTTCAAAAGCAAAATTAACAATGTTTACGCCTATCTCTTTTAGGTTGTTAAAGTGCGGAAGCAGCTCAAAGTAGAGCATTGAACGAAACATGTCCCGCTCATCTTCATCTTTTGTGTTTTTGGCATTGTAAAACAGCTCTAAAATTCTATTGCTGTTAAAAACCTCTTGATTTATGATTTTAGAGATAACACTGTATCTATCGGTTGTGACTTTGTAGCTGTGAGCCAGATTATCAACCTCTTGATTTAAGAGAAGTTCAAGGCGTCTATCTTTATCGTTTGTAGTAACTATATAGACTGAAGAGTAGAGGGATACAAAGAGAACGATGATGAAAAATTTAATTGAACCTAAAGAGAATCCCAACTAGCCTGCCTTCTTTTTTCAAATATTCGTGTCGATTAGTATAACCTAAATTGATTAAAAGGTTATGAAATTAATCTTATTTATAAGGCAGAATCGACTACAATTTCCTCACTAGATTAAAGGTTGAGTAAGATGGTAGTAAAAAATGCGATACTTTGCGATATACACGGTGAGAGAGTAACAGACCTCCGCATAGAAGACGGTGTGGTAACGGAGATAGCAGAGGGACTCTCATGTAGCGAGACTCTGGATGCAAGCGGTTTTTACTTTATGCCTCTTTTGGTAGATACAAACGTAAGGGTACAAGACTCCTCTTTAAATGCAAAAAACATAAAAGCACTCTCGGATGAGGCGCTTCAAGCAGGAGTAGGGCATGTAGTGCTAAATCCCGACTCCGCTCCCGCAATAGACAACGAGATAGTTTTGGAGTTTGCACAAAACGGGTTGCATGAGCTTGGGGGTGCAAAAGTTGACTTGATGTTAAATACGCTAAAAGAGGATAACACTCTTAGTAATATTGCCATTTTGTTAAAGCGCGGAGCCGTTGCGCCATACATGAGCACCATCGCTAAAAATGATGTTGCCATTAAGATTGCACAGTATTGCCAGATGTACGGGGTTACGCTCTTTTGTAAAGCAGAGGACAACTCTCTTATATCTAGCGGCGTAATGCTAGAGGGTGATGTCAGCTCCAGGTTTGGGCTTGCAGGCATACCTGACTTGAGCGAAGTTCTGCATGTCTCGCGTATGATAGAGATAGCAAGACACTTTAAAATCAAAATACTTTTTAAGTCAATTGCTTCGCCTCGTTCAATCTACCTTATAAACAAAGCAAAGCAGGATGGCGTAGATGTCACATGCGAGGTCTCCATCCATCATCTCAGCAACTCCGATGAGGCATGTAAAAACTTCAACACCACGGCAAAGCTAAATCCACCGTTATCTTCAAAAGATGATTTAAAACTGCTGCAAGATGCTCTCAAAGCGGGGCAGATAGACATTCTAACTACTCTGCATCAGCCAAGCTCTCCCCTAAACAAAGAGGTTGCTTTTTATGATGCTGCTTATGGGTGTGAAGGGCTTAAAAATGCCATGAGTGTTTACTACACAAAACTTGTAAAGAGCGGCATTATATCTATGCAGGAACTTGTAAGGCTCTGCGTGAAAAATCCATCAAAGGCGATAGGAGAGAGTGCAGGGGAGATAAAGGTTGGCAAGAGAGCAAATGCGATGTTGTTTAATCCACAAAGTGTCTCTGTCATGGAGGACAAACTCTCTTTGTATTGCGGCGAAGAACTGTATGGCGAAGTAAAAGCTACATTCTAGCTTCTCTTTGCGTATGTTAACATCGGGCTGATATAATTAAAAATTAAACAAAAAATGGAGAGCGATGAAGCGACAAATAATTATCATTTTAATTACTCTTTCTATCTTCGGTGCTAACCTGTTCGCAACAGCTAATGTTTTTATAAAAGGCGATTCTCATAACAATTCTTGTTCTCTCCATAAGCACCAACATACTCATAACAGCTTAGAGCACACGCACGGGCATAACCATAAAGTAAATTCTATTGATTTCTATATATCCGAGAGCATTCAGATAGAACCACTCTTTTATATAAAAGAAGATAATTTTTACTTTACTGAGCAATACAACTACTCTATATCCAAAGAACTGTTTCGTCCTCCCATCGTCTAGCCTTCTCTAAACTATCATCACTTTAAATACTTACAATTTTTCAAAAGGAGATCTATGAAAACACTTTTAATTTTAAGTGCATTGCTTCTGCTGAGTACCATGGCTTTTGCGCACGGTATTTCAGCTGCAGACAAACATGCAATGCTTGATGGGGGAAACCTTAAATATATTTGGCTTGGCGCTACCCATATGCTTAGCGGGTATGATCACCTGCTATTTTTGTTTGGTGTGGTATTTTTTTTAAACACACTAAAAGATATTGTTAAATTCGTCTCCGTATTTACATTGGGACACAGTATCACGTTGATTCTGGCAACTTTTGTGGGAGTTAACGCTAACTACTATTTGATCGACGCCGTAATAGCAATCAGCGTTATCTATAAAGCATTTGACAACAACAAAGGCTTCCAAAATTACCTGCATGTAAAGTCTCCAAACCTCTTATGGGTTGTATTCCTATTTGGGCTTATCCACGGTTTTGGACTCTCAACGCGTCTGCAACAGCTTCCTCTTGGAGAAGAGAGCCTAGATATGTTGTTGAGAATTGTTTCATTCAATATCGGTGTTGAATTTGGACAAATCATTGCCCTCATACCAATGCTTTTCATTCTAATGCTTTGGCGCAAAAAAGAGTCATTTATGCAGCACAGCAAGGTTGCCAACCATCTTCTTATATTTGCAGGTTTCATGCTGTTGCTTATGCAGCTACATGGCTATTTGCATACCACAAACGAAGAGGAGTTCGGCTTTAACAAAGACGCTCACACGCATATTCATCTTGATATGAAGGCAGAAGAGTCAAAACAATATACGCACGGTTCATTATAAGAAGGAGAACAAAGTGAAAAAAATTATTACAAAGGTTGCAGTTGCAGCTATTTTAGCATTCGGAGTAAATCCGCTTTATGCAGGTGCAGGACATGACCATGGTCATAGTCACTCTCAGGAAAAGATTAGTGAGGCAAAAGCAAAAGAGATTGCTATAAGAGCAGTTAAAAACTATACACTTAATGGAAAGCTTGATAAGAGCTGGGAGAATGTCCCTATTGACACCATTAAAAAGCAAACTTATCAATCAGCGCCTGAATGGGCAGTTACTTTTAAAAACCAAAAAGAGTCAAATATGGAGCGACAGAAGCTCTATGTTTTTGTAAATCAATACGGTGAAATGACCGGTGCCAATTTTACAGGTCAGTAGCTAATGTGTCAGCCACCTATTCGGCTGACACTAATTTTGAAAAGATTTTTAACTGACAATGTGGTAGAATTCCAAAAAAATTAAGGAAACAAAATGCTACATGAATACAGAGATATTATTACACACATGAAAGAGACAGGCGCTGAGAATGCCCACTTTTTAAGAATTTTCAACAAGCATAATGAGCTTGACGACAAGATTGTTAAAGCTGAAAAGAGTGAAGTTATATTAACCGACAAAGAGCTAGAGACTCTTAAAAAAGAGAAGCTGCTGTTGAAAGATGAGGCGTATGCTATTCTTATGAAATATAAAAATGAGCACAACCTCTAAGACTGCCAGGGCTTTTTAAGCCTTGCAGTGACGCTTTTACTGACCTCTTTTTGCGTAAAACTCCGTTTTAAATTCACTAAATCTATCCGCCAAAATAGCCTCTCGTGCCTCTCTCATAAGGTTGAGGTAGTAGTGAAGATTATGAATAGTTCCAAGTCTGAAGTATGTTATCTCACGAGCACGGAAGAGATGGTTGAGGTAAGCTCTGCTATATCTTTTGCATGTAAGACACTCGCACTCTGGATCAAGCGCTAAAGTATCCTCTTTGTACGCCGCACCTTTAATGTTCAGCCTTCCAAATGAGGTAAAAAGCGTTCCGTTTCTTGCATTTCTAGTTGGCATGACGCAGTCGAACATGTCGATGCCGCGCTCAATGTTTTCTATGAGGTCTTCGGGAGTTCCAACGCCCATAAGGTACCTTGGTTTGTCTTTGGGCATATACTGCACGGTGTGTTCAACCGTATCGTACATATCCTGATTTGCCTCGCCGACGCTAAGCCCTCCTATGGCAAAACCGTCAAAATCCATCTCGCAAAGTTCAGTCGCACTCTTAGTTCTAAATGCGTTGTCCGTTCCTCCTTGGATAATGGCAAAGATATTTTGCTCCAAGCCTACACCCTCTTTTTGCTTTTCTCTGAAGTACTCAACGGACTCTTTTGCCCATGCAGTCGTTCTCTCAATGCTAAGAGCGATGCGCTCCTGAGTTGCGGGAAGTGCCACCAAATCATCCAAAATCATCATAATGTCAGAACCTAGATTGTGCTGAATGTCTATAACTTTTTTGGGCGTAAAAAAGTGTTTGCTTCCGTCTATATGGCTTCTAAACTCTATACCGTTTTGCGAAGCTTTGGAGATGTCGCTAAGACTAAACGCCTGAAAACCTCCGCTGTCCGTTAAAAAGCTTTTAGGGTAGGTCGTAAAGCCGTGAAGCTTGCCCATCTTAGCAACCGTCTCATCTCCGGGACGAAGATACATGTGGTAGGTATTTGCCAAAATAATCTCTGCACCCAGCAGCTCTAACACATCTTGCATGTCAAGAGATTTTACGCTTCCAACGGTTCCAACGGGCATAAAAACAGGTGTTTTAATGGTTGAGTGAGCAGTTTTAATCGTGCATGCGCGGGCGTTTTTTGAGGTGGCTTCTAAAGTAAATTCCATAGATTGTAAGTTCCTAAAGCGTAGAGATTTTTCGACATTATAACAAAAGAAATTAAGTCCACTTAGGATAAAATCACTTAAAAATTTTTCAAGGTGTTTTAATGGCAACTGTAAGTATGAGTGATATTAAAAAAGGTGTTCGTCTCATTATTGGCGAAGTTCCATATAGAGTGGTAGAGTTTCAACATGTTAAGCCGGGTAAAGGTGCAGCGTTTGTGCGCATGAAGGTTAAGAGTTTTTTAAATTCCAAGGTTGTCGATAAAACTGTTCATGCTGGCGATAAGTTTGAAATTCCTGAGATAACGTACAAAACTATGCAGTATCTTTATGATGATGGCGAGCAGTATCAGTTTATGGATAATGAAACTTACGAGCAGTTGGGTCTTAGCTATGAGCAGTGCGATGACGCGTCAAAGTGGTTTAAAGACGGTATAAACGTCGATATTATCTTCTATAAAAATAAAGCTATCTCTGTGACTGCTCCTGAAGTAATGGAGCTTGTTATTACCGATACACCGCCAAACTTCAAGGGCGACACTTCAAGCGGAAGTAAAAAACCTGCTACGCTAGAAACCGGTGCTATTGTTCAGGTTCCTTACCATGTTTTAGAGGGTGATACAATCAGAGTAAATACCGTAGAGTGCGAATACTTAGAAAAAGTTAAATAGTCCTTGTAGACAATTCAAAGGAGAATCATGCATATCAAAAAAAAGAGTATTTTGGGTGCAAAGATATCTTATTTATTGGTTGGCTTTCTCTTTTTATCTCCTCTTTTGTTAGATGCGGCATCTACGTTTAAGGGGCAGTTGGTCTATTTGAAAGAGTGCAGAGTATGTCACTTAAGCAGTAGAATTTTTGTTGAGAAACACAGCTCTCTTGAGTGGGAAAAAATACTTGATGCCAATGGAGTAGAGCTCTCAGATATTCATCTAAAAACGGAAGAAAAATATGTAAACTCTAAAGAGAGAATCCGCAAAAGTTCGCATAAATATTTTAAGAGTCAAGAGTATGGCAAAAAATATAATGAATTAAAAAATTTTATCGTAGAAACAGCGAAAAAAAATGAAGTCCGAGATGCAAACAACAGAGAGTAAAAAAGTTTTATAACTAAAAATTAAGTCAAATTTACTATAATAAATTTAAAAATTATAGGCAAATTTATATGAGCGCACAACCATTTACCCACTTACATCTTCATACCGAATACTCACTTCTAGACGGTGCAAATAAACTTACAAATTTAGTATCGCAGGTTAAAAAGCTTGGCATGACATCCGTTGCTATGACGGACCACGGCAATATGTTCGGCGCTATTGATTTTTACCAGCAGATGAGAGGTGCGGGGATAAAGCCCATCATCGGGATGGAGGGTTACATTCATAACGGTGAGACGCTTGATGACAAGAGCACAAAACAGCGTTTTCACATCTGTCTTTTTGCAAAAGATCAAAAGGGTTATGAAAACCTTATGTATCTCTCATCAAAAGCCTTTATAGACGGCTTTTACTACTTCCCGCGTATAAACAAACAAGAGCTTCGTGAACATAGTGAGGGGTTGGTCTGTACAAGTGCATGCCTTCAAGGCGAAGTAAACTGGCATCTAAATACGGCAAACGAGAAAAATTTAAAAAACGGTGCTTTAGGGTATGAGGGCGCAAAAGCTGTAGCGCTGGAGTATAAAGAGATTTTTGGAGATGATTTTTACCTTGAACTTATGCGCCACGGCATAGGCGATCAGCTCTTCATCGACGAGCAGGTGCTCAGGCTCTCAAAAGAGCTCGATATAAAAGTGGTGGCTACAAATGACACTCACTACACATTCCCCGGCGATGCGCAGTACCATGAGGCGTTTATGTGTATCGGGATGAATAAACTCTACGATGACCCAAACCGAATGCGCCACTCTGTACATGAGTTTTACCTGAAATCTCCCCAGCAGATGGCAAGACTTTTTGCAGATATACCCGAGGCAATAACGCATACGCAAGAGATTGTGGATAAGTGTAACCTAGAGCTAAAACTAGGCGACCCGATTCCTCCTAACTTTAAATTTACTAAAGAGTACTCGAAAAACGACGGACTGGAGATAGATTATGAAGATGACGCTCCTTTAGCCGAAGATGCCACAAAAGATGAAAAACGAGCATGGAAGAGCGCGGCTGATAAAAATGATGGGGAGTATTTTATATATCGCTGTGAACTCGGACTTATAGAGCGACTAAAACATGTGCCGCAGGAGAAACATGAGGAGTATAGAGACAGGCTGAAATTTGAGATGAACGTAATCAACTCCATGAAGTTTCCTGGCTACATGCTAATCGTTTGGGATTTTGTTAAAGTTGCCAAAGAGATGGGGATCGCTGTGGGACCTGGACGGGGAAGTGCGGCTGGAAGTCTTGTTGCTTATTCGCTTAAGATTACCGACATTGACCCTATGAAGTATGACCTTCTTTTTGAGAGATTTTTGAATCCTGAGCGTGTGAGTATGCCCGATATTGATATGGACTTTATGCAGGCTCGCCGCGGAGAAGTAATTGATTATGTTGTTCAAAAGTACGGACGAAATCAGGTTGCGCAGATTATTACTTTCGGCTCACTTCTGGCAAAAGGGGTTATCCGCGATGTTGCGCGCGTTCTTGACATGCCGCTATCTCAAGCCGACAAAATGGCGAAACTTGTTCCCGATGAGCTTGGAATCACGCTCAACGGAAAGAGCAAAAATGGAGAGTTTATAGCGGGAGCTTTTCAAAAAGAGCCAAAGTTAAAAGAGCTTATAGATGGCGATGCAAATGCCGCAAGAGTTTGGGAGTTTGCAAAAAAACTTGAAGGCTTAAAGCGTAACTCTGGCATACATGCCGCTGGCGTGGTTATTTCAAATGAGGAGCTTTGGAAAAAAACACCTATCTATAAGCCCTCAGGCGAGGATGTTTTTGTCACACAATACTCTCTTAACTACCTTGAGGACGTTGACCTGATTAAGTTCGACTTCTTGGGTCTGAAAACACTTGATGTAATCGACAATGCGATAAAGCTTATAAAATTCCGCTATAACAAAGAGGTCATCTGGCATGAGATAGATGAAAACGACCCGAAAGTTTACGACGTGATTCGCGGCGGAAATACGGTGGGAATGTTCCAGATAGAGAGTTCCGGTATGCAGGATTTGAACAAGCGTCTAAAACCTGACAGCTTTGAAGATCTTATTGCGGTTTTGGCGCTCTACCGTCCGGGACCGATGGAGTCTGGAATGCTTGAGAGTTTTATTGAGAGAAAGCATGGACGCGAGAAGATAGAGTACACTTTTGATAGTATGGAACCTATACTTAAAAACACTTACGGAGTCATCGTTTATCAAGAGCAGGTTATGCAGATAGTTCAAACAGTCGGCGGTTTTTCTCTAGGCTACTCAGACATTATCCGTCGTTCTATGGGTAAGAAAAAAGATATGTCCGTCTATAACGACGAGTTTGCAAGAGGTGCGCAAAAACAGGGTCTAGACTACGCGGAAGCTTCTAAACTCTTTGACCTAATCGAGAAATTTGCGGGATATGGTTTTAACAAATCGCACTCTGCGGCTTATGCAATGATAACCTTTCAAACCGCATGGCTAAAGACATATTATCCAAACGAGTTTATGGCGGCACTTCTAACTTCCGATAAGGACAACACCGACAAAGTCGTGCGCTATATTGATGAGACAAAGAGAATGGGCATTGAGCTCTCTCCTCCTGACATCTGTGATTCACAGCTGGAGTTTTCCGCTATCACAAAGGATGAAAGAGAGATTGTACTTTTTGGTCTTGGTGCCATCAAGGGGGTCGGAGAAGCGGCAGTTTTATCGATACTTGAAACTAGAAAAGAGAGCGGTAATTTTACATCGCTTCAAGATTTCGTAAACAAAATCGAGCCTTCAAAGGTCAACAAAAGAGTCGTAGAGTCTATTATAAAAGCGGGCGGTTTTGACAGGTTCGGCTTTTCAAGAAAGGCACTGCTTGAGCAGATTGAGAAGATTGTAGATACCGCAAAAGATGCTTCAATGGCAAGAAAAAATGCCATCGGAAGCCTATTTGGAGACGATAGTGAGATAACAAGTGTTGAGCTAAAACTTACAAATTCGCCCGAGTACGAGCTTAAAGAGATTTTAGAGTTTGAGAAGGAGACCTTGGGCTTTTACGTCTCAGGACATCCGCTTGATGAGTACAGAGAAAAGATAGATGAGCTTGAGTATACGCTCTCCTCTGAGGTTGAGGGGGTAAAAGATGGCTCATACGCTATTTTCATAGGAAAAGTCGAAGAGATAACCAAAAAAACATCCAAAAAAGGAAACCAGTTCGGCATAGTAAGCCTTATGGATTTTCACGGAAATATAGAGGTGATGCTATTTTCTGACAAGGTTGAACAACTCCAAGAAATGAACCTAAACGAGCCAATAGCCATAAAAGCAAAAATTACCCACACCGATATGTTTACAAGAATAGGCGTAAGTAAACTTATGACGCTAAAAGAGGCGAAAAAAGAGACTCAGAAGACGAAAAAAGAGGTACGTGAGATGCCGCAAGAGCCTATAAATCTAGCCATAAGACTAGACAGTGACATGAGAGTTCTGGAAGATTTATACACACTTGTACGTCAAAACCCGGGAAACAGAGAGCTAAAAATTACCATAATCTCAAAACTTCAAAACGTCATAATAGACTCGGCTATAAGAGTGGACAGCAAACTAATAGCTGCGTTAGAGGGCAATGAGTTTGTTGATATTTTAAGCGTCTGAGAGATTGAAATGCCGCTGAATCTTAGGAAATAAGAGGTGGAAGAACTCTGAGGGAAAGCCCTCGAGAGTTAATCTTTTTTAGAGTGTGTAGTTTTGATTAAGGTTGTGTAACAGCGTTAGCATCTAGCGTAACTGCTGTTTGCGATAGGAGTCTACCGTTAGTTTTTGCTCCGGTAGTTAAAGAAATCTTCTTTGCTACTAATGCTATACCTTTAAACTCTGCTGTTGTTCCAAGAGAGACACCTGCACCGCCTGCAACTTGCCAGAAGATATTTTTCGCCAATGCGCCGCCTGTAAGAGTTATCTTAACACCATTAGCCACAATAAGGTCTCCTGATATCTGGAAAATCCAAACATCAGTCGCACCACCGGAAATAAATACTTCACTATTTATTAAAACATTTGTTCCCCATTTGTATAGACCTGGAACTAGTGCCTTACCACCTAAGGCACCGCCATGTAGTTCTGTAAAATCAGGCAGCGTGCGTCCGGCTGCATCAGTATATGCAATTTCCATATCGCTGACCGCCGCCGTCATTTTAGCCGGTGTTGGAGTGGCCATATCGGCTGCGTAGATTTTTCCTGTTACTATAGATGATGTAGCATATGTGCCATCAGGAGAAAGAGGCATAGGATCAAATCCGGTTATATAAGTTAGAGCGGCTGGGCTAACGCCTATATCGCCTGTAATCGCCGTAGTACCGGTGGTTGATATTCCAGTCTTGGAAAGGATTGCAAAACTTCCAGCTGTACCGAGATTAACCGGTGCCAGGACTTTTTCTGTAGTATCTCCTGTTGTAAAACTCCATGTTTTAGCTGCTAAAGGATTGCCTGCTAAGTCTGTTACCCCGGCAGTGATATTTGCATCATAAGTACTGTTCGCATCAAGATCTACAGCAGGATCAAAAATCATTGTATTGCTTTCATAACTCATAACACCCGTAACTGCTGCACCGCCATTTTTGGTTAAAGTAAAAGTATCTACATTTACCGTAGAAGGGTCAAGCGGTTCACTAAAGAGAGCACTTACACTTCTGTTCATCGGCACGCCTATTTCATTATCATCAGGGTCTGTTGATAGAACTGTTGGTGGAGTGTTATCTGAGTCTGTTCCTGTTGTAAAACTCCAGACATAGTCAGCTGCTAAAGCATTACCTTCTGAGTCTGTAACTCCGGTAGTGATTGTTGCATTATATTCAGTGCTTGCAGTAAGATCTGCATCAGGATTAAAAATCATCGCATTGTTAGCATAGCTCACATTACCATCAACTGCGGTAGCACCACTTTTTAGCGTAAAAGTAGTTTTACTTACGGTAGTCTGATTAAGTTCTTTGTTAAAGAGAGCGGCAATGTTTGTGTTAAGGGTTACGTTATCGTCGCCATTAAGAGGAGCTGTAGATAGAACTACAGGGGTAGCAGAGACTTCCGTTGTTTCTGTTATTGTAGTACCGCCACCGCCGCCGCCACATCCAGCTATGAAAACTGTTAGCATGAAGAGTATAGATAGTAGTAGATGATTTGAGTACTGTTTTAATGTTTGCATTTATTTATCCTTTTTTGTTTGTAAAAACAATTTAGTTATGATTGATATTAATGTATCGTCTCGCAAACAGATACAAATTCTATAAGCATGTAAAACTTACAGCTAGAAACTCGCATAACAGACTGAAAATGTTATGAGCCTAGCATTTCTTTAGGATCCCCAGAAGTCAACCCGCAACCCGAAGTCAACCACAGATACTACAGTATACCTGAATATAAATTTTTTGAGCATTGAGCAAGAAAATTCAATGTAGCTGAGAAGATAGGTCATTTCAAACTTTATAATCTTGATATAATTGTGTCATCAGGTACAAATATTTATAGGATTCAATATGAGACATAAAATCAAAGCAAAGGCGCAAGCAATAGCGCAAAATCCAAATACGAAAAAAGCGTTGCAGTCGATGAAACCACAGAAAAATCTATGGGGCATAGGCGGGGTTATTCTCTTTCTTATCGTTCCTGAGATTGTTGCTTACATGTGGGGTGCGGAGATTACAGCCTATGCAACAAATGAGCTTTTAACGGTTGACAGTTTTTTACAAGAGAAATACTATGAGCTTTTGGTAGTGCTTTTTGAAGAGGGCATGAGCTATCTCAATCTTGCCATCGGCATAGCACTTCTGGTTTGGTTGTTTTTGGGATGAGAGCAAGAGATTTGGCGCATCTGTTTTATGAGTGGGAGGGGGATGTTTTGGTTGTAAACATACTTGGAACTCCCGCTGCAAAGAGAGATGTTATAGGAAAAGTAAAAGGAAATCAGCTCAAAGTCAGCGTAAAAGCACAGCCACAAAAGGGAAGGGCAACGGACTACATGGTGGTTTTTTTGGCAAAAGAATTTGGCGTGAGCACGTCTGCTATCGAGGTAGTTTATGGAAGGGAGAGCATCCACAAACAGCTTCGCATAAAAGCGCCGAAAAAGTTGCCTGATAATATAGAATTTGAGTAGAATAGAAGATATTTTTGTATAATCAAAAAAAATAATTAAATTTCTATGAAAAACTGCAAGGACTCCATTTTAAAAGCGAGAAAAATAAATGAATAAAAAACTTTTAAGACAAGCGCTTCTTTTTGAGGGCAACACTCCTGTATATAGTAGTGTAAAAGAGTTGTGCGCATTGGCTTCAAACAATCAAAGTGAAAATGAAATCTATTTTTTACAAGCAAAGCGAGGAGAAAGAGCAGTTGTTAAAGATCAAGAGCTTTTTTTTAGGTTTTTGTCCCAAACGCAAGATGTAAGTATAAATAATTTTGAAGATATATATAATATTTTAAATGCAACATGTAGAAGTGAAAATATTAGATTTAGCGGAGATTCTAAATCAAATTTTGTTAGAGTCTTTGATAATGTAGTGGTTGTTAAAAAAAGAGCAGAGATAGCAAAACTTTATAAAAGTGATGATTTAAATGAGCTAGAGAACATAGATAATTTTTTGGCTATAGAAAATGGGGAAACTTTTTTAAATATTGAAAAATTTGCAGAGTATTTTGACGAGCAATATTTTGTATATTTGGCGGGGTATGCAAATACGCTTACGAGAGCTTTCTTGAAAACAAAAGAGGTAACTTTTTTTGTAGATTTTGACATTGAGGGGATGAATATTTATGAGAGTTTTACATGTAGGGCTAAAAAATTGCATATTCCTAAAAACATACAGAGTTATTTTTCAGATAAAAAATATAATAATATCGCATTGTATAAAAAACAAAGAGCAAGAATGAAAAGTAGCTATTCACAAGATGTCATGCCGATAATAAAACTTATAAAAGAATACAATACGGTAGTCGAACAAGAGATAATATATGAAACACATTGAACTCTTAAAACTGCTTCATGAAAACAGAGAGCTTATTGACAGGGCTTATAGACAGGAGTTTTTGCAAAATGTAGAACCTGAGCTTGTCGATTCTACTCTTTTTGTAAAAATCAGCGACAGATACAAACTCAATAAAAACTATTTAAACTTTGTGGATTCTGTTTTACAAAGAATCGATTACAGTATCATTTTTGGGGATTATGAAAAAGAGTATAAAGAGCTTGTAAAAAATAAAAAACGCTTTCAAGAGAGAGCGGATGCGTTTTACAAATCTGCCATTATGAAACTTATAGATGATTTGTACTTTAAGTTTTACAATCGTGACAGAGAGATACAGATACTTTTGCTGAGACTTGAAAATGACACCTCTTTAGATATAGATATTTTACTTGAAAATGCTGCTGATATTTTAGAAAAAATAGACGAGCTTATAGGTGCAAATCAAAAAATCGGTGCTTTTTTTAGGAAAGATTTGAGAGGTCTTGATAGTGAGATAGATACTCTTTTGCAAAATATCAGCGTCAATATTTTATACTACATTCAAAATATCAACACTTACATAAAAGAGATAAATCAGTTTATCATCCAAACGAAAAAGCGACGAATTCAAAATAAACAGATTATAAAACTCTCAAATATGATTTTAGATGAGGATGTTAATGCCTTGGATGAGTACCTGAGTCTGCACTATAAAAACCTCTACTTTAGTGTTGAGCGCAGTCAAAAAAACAGAATTCACAGTTTTGCCTCAGATGATGATATAGTGAAGATGAAAAAAGAGTTAAAGAGTCTGTTTTCAAATATCGTGTTAGAAAAACCTGTAAAAACTGCTCCAATAAAAATGCAGGCAAAAGAGAAATTGGAGATAGTAGATATACAAAAAATTCTCAAAGATTTACAAGCAAAAAAAAGTGATGATATATTTTTATTTATTAAGTCTCATGGAGAGTTAGAGAGATTTACGCAGAGCGAATTAATAAATGAGGCATTTAAAGTTTACTTGCAGATTACAACAAATAAACAGGTTATGTTTGGTAAGTGTTTTAATGAGTTTGGTATAAAGGTGGCGCAATGGCAATAGGTTTGGATGAGGTTTTTAAAGTTTTGAGCAAGGGTGTGATAATCTCTATAAATTCACAAAAGTATCTTGAGGTAGCAAAGTTTTTGATGATAGATGAAAATTTTGATGAGTTATATAAGATTTTAAATAAGTTAGGCTTTATCCTTAATGGTGAAAACGGCTATTTTTACATCTCAAAAAAAGAGACTATGCATGAGGGTGAGCTAAACAGCTTTTTAAACAATCATAAAAATACCCTGATTGCTATCGCGATTTTAAAACAACTTTTTCCTTACTTGGAGAGAGGCAGTGTGCTTAAACAGACAGATTTTATAGTGCATTATAAACAAAAAGAGGATCCCCGTTTGCAACAGAAATTTGAATATATTTTTAAGAGCAAAGATTTAAAAGATATAGTGGAAAAGTTTTTTGATTTGTTGGAGAAAAACTACATTTTAGAGAAAAAAGAGAGTGATTCTAAAGATGATTATCTCGTGCTTAGTTCCATAGAGTACTATACAAAAATTGTTCAAAGCGTGGCATCGTAATGATTAAAAAACTCATACTGATAAACTCTGCAAACTTTAATTTTTTAGACGTAAGTTTAGAAAAAGACCTTTTTTTCTTAGGTGATAACGGAAGCGGAAAAACAACCGTCATTAGAGCTATACATTATCTTTTCAGCGGCGATGTAAGAAACCTCGGCATTCCAAGTGACAAGGATGGTTTTAAAGAGTACTATTTTAAATTTTCCAACTCCTACATGATATATGTTTTTGAAGATTTTTTTATCTTCATGTATAAGAGCGGCGGTGAAATAGTCAAGATGTTTTCTAAGCAAAAATTTGACCTTGCAAAAGTGATGAATGACAAGCGTGAGCTTTACGAATTAGATGAGATTAACAAGTATATCAGGTCGCCAAATCTTAAAAAAAGAGTGACATCACTTGGCGAGTATAGAGAAATAATTTACGGCAACAATAAAAAATATTTAGATTTTAAATTTACCTTCATTAAAAATAACGAAATTTTTATAGGGCTTTTTAACGAGATATTTAATATTGACAAATCAATCATAGACTCAAGAAGTATAAAAAAAGCGATTCAAACTACACTTGATTATGAAAAAAAAGTTATAGACTTTGACCATGAAGAGTATCTTCAGGAGATATATAAGTTCAAATCTGAATATAGATTTTTTAAAGAGTTTGAGAAGCAGAAAAAAAATATTGATGAAGCTTTCGTACTCAAAGAGACTCTTCTCTCTTTGGAAGATGATATAAGTGAATTAAAAGAGTTTATAGTTTATAGAGTTGCACATGAGAGAGAAGAGTTAAGCACTTCGGCGGCACATGCACTTAAAATTGACATGGAGCTTGCCAAAACAAAAGAGTTGCATAAAAGAAGTTCGGCTATTTTAGACAGATGCCAGAAGAACTTTAGAGAACATCTTCATACTTTGGAGTTGGAAGTAAAATCTATCAAAGCTCTCAAAGAGAAGTTTTCACATGAGAGTGTTTTGGCAAACAGGGACAAAGCGGACAGACATGAAGAGGTACAAAGCAGACAGAGCGAACTCCAAGCGAGTTATATAAAACTCAAATCCGGTTTTGAGAGTGAACTTGACAACATTCAAAAAGAGATAGCAGAACTTCTTTATAAAAGAGATAAAGAGCTTCCGCGAGAGCTACAGAGCAAAAAGTTTAACCAGACGCAACTGTTCAAAAATGAACTGGGCGAGAAGATACAAAAAAAAGAGTTAGAGTTTTCTACCAGACAAAATGTTGCACTTTTGAGTGAGAGTGACATAAGAGAGGAGATAACGCAGTTTGAATCAGAGATAAAGAGTAAAAAATCAGTTTTAAACAGTGCCTCAGACGAGCATAAAGCTTTTGTAAAAAAACTCCAAGAGTCTCATGAAAAAGAGGAAGATAAAAATAGAGCAGAGATAAAGCTTAAGCGCGAATTGATAGATACTAAAAAAAGAGAGATTAAAAATTTTAAACTTGATTTAGAAGATTTACAGCGATTACATGTAAGAGAAGTAGATGAAAATAAAAGCAGTTATGAAAATGAACTTAGCAGGCACACAAAAGAGATACAAAAATATCACGGTATGATAGTCTCAAAGCCAAACTCATTTAAAGAGTATCTACATGAAGAGGTTGATGGCTGGGAAAGTGAACTTTATCCATTACTTGATGATGCCTTGCTTGATATGAGCATAGAAGAGTTAAAGCCGAAATTACACCCTCAAAACAGGCTTTTTGCAATAGAGCTAGATAAAAAGAGTCTTAAGTCTATGCTCACAAAAGATGAAGCAGAGAGAAAAGTAGAGGAGTTAACCCTTCAAAAAGAGAATCTACAGAGCAGCTATAGAGAGTCACAAGAGAGGCTTGAAGCAAAATATAAAAAGATTAGAGAATCCATAGAAGCCAAAGAGGAGTTTGCCGCTAAAGATATAGAACTTTTGGCGGGTGAAATAGAGGCACTAGAAGAGAATATCAGGCTTCTTGGCGAAGGGCTCACTTTAAAAATACAAGAGGCTCACGACACTTATAAGATAAAAGAGAAGCAGTTTAATTTAGATATGCAAAATTTGCTTCAAGAGATTAGATACAACATACAAGAGATAGAGAGAATTCATAAAGAGATTAGAGTTGATAGAAGCAGGGTAAATGATGCCTTGCAAGATTTAAAAGACGAGTATTTTGAGGATGTAAAACGAGAAACCCAAAAACTCGAAATATGGCTTCAAAATGAACAAAAGAGGATAGATACATTTGTAAAAATAAAAGAGGAACAAAAGTACAAGATAACCAAAGATGAGAGAGTAAAAGAGCTTGAAGCGAGTCTCTCAGAGATAGACAAAGAGTTATCTGAATGTTTACTCTCTAAAGAGTTTTTGGCAGAGTATGAGAAAAGAAAAGATGAAATAATCACACTTGCACAAAAAGAGAGTGACTTAGAAAATATAAAACTCAAACATGAAGAGTTTAAAAAACGACTTGAGATAAAGATAGAGAACTATGAGTATAAAAAAGATGAGCTGATTGAAGCAAAAAAAGCTCATGCAAACAAAGACAAGAAACTCAAAAAAGGGTTAAGTGATTTTGAACTTTTGGAAGATATATTTGAACTTATAACTCCAAAAGAGAGCGGCGAATTTTTGTACATGTTAGTAGAGCGCTACAATGCACATTTACTTGAGTATAAAAGTAAAAAGGTTGACCTGAAAACCAAACTTGACAAGATAAATGTGCTTAAAAATTCTCAAAATGAAATAGAGATTAATTTTAAATTTGAGGAGTACGACAGCGTTCTTTTTATCTCCTCTACACCAAACACAATTGTGAAAATTGATGATGTTGTAGAGTTTAAAAACAAAAAGTTAGAGATGGTAAAACAAAACGGACACAAAAAATTTATAAACTTTGTAAACAACTTGCTTCCTCAAAAAATGTCTATTTTTAACGATAGTGAAGACAGATTCTTCTCTCAAGTCGCAAAGATAAATAAGAACCTCTCGGAGATAGATTTTGGCGTGATTAAAAACATCAAAATTGATACACAGGCGGGTAATAAAAAAAGTATAGCCAAACTTTTAAATGAGTTACATGTCAATGTTTCAAACCTCGGTTCACTGCTTAATGAGGGTTCGCTCTTTTACGATAAAGATGAAGTTTTGGTAGAGCTGGGTCGCTTGGAGATGAAGTTTAAAGAGATAAAACAAGAACTCAAAGGAAACTCGATTTCGCTTCAAGACACTATAGATTTGAGTTTGTCTTTTAATGAAAACGGCAAACAGATTTCGCAAGTTTCACAACTCAAAAATGAGAGCTCAACGGGTGGAAGTATGCTGCTTAAAATCGCTATTGCGGTAGCTATTTTAAAACTGTTTATAAAAGATGATGAAACCCCATTTTTTCTAATTGTTGATGAGGTATCGCGTCTTCATAGTGATAATCAGGAAAAGCTAAGAGCGTTCGCAAACTTTAAAGGTTTCGGTATCATATTTGTAACACCGGAGCCAACATATTCAAAACCGGAAGCGATAAAATACTACAGATTTAGAAAAAATGCAGATGATGAGTTTGAAGCGATTGAACTCAATGTGTGAAAAATTAATACAAAGGTAATTAAATAATGATAAAACAAGATTTCAATGAAGGTTTGCTGGGTTTTTTGGATGCTTCGCCTACGCCGTTTCATGCAACTATAAATATGGCTGGAATGTTTGAAAACGCCGGTTTTATAAAGCTAAACGAGATTGAGAAGTGGTCATTGGAGAAGGGGAAGAAGTACTACGTCACACGCAACGACTCATCTATCATAGCTTTTACATATTCCGGCTCTAAAAACTACGTTATGGTCGGTGCGCATACTGACTCTCCCAACCTAAAACTAAAGCCAAATCCGGTTATAAAAGAGCACGGAGTCGTAAAGTTTGGAGTTGAGCCTTACGGCGGAGTTCTCTTAAACACTTGGTTTGACAGGGATCTCTCTTTGGCGGGGCGAGTGACCTATCTTGACTCAAATAACGTCATTAAAGATGCGCTTATTGATGCCAAAAAAGCTATCGCAATCATTCCATCTCTTGCCATCCACCTCGATAGAGAGGTAAACGAGAAAAAAAGCGTCAATGCACAAACGGATATTACGCCGATACTCTCTACATCTGAGGAGTTTAGTTTTGAGCTCTTTTTAAAAGAGCAGCTAAAGTCAAGCGGTGTGGATGATGTAAAAGAGCTTTATGCAAACGAGCTTAGTTTTTACGACACGCAAAAAGCCTCTTTTGTGGGGTTACATGACGAGTTTATCGCAAGTGCGAGAGTTGACAACCTGCTTAGCTGTTATGTCGGGATGCTTTGTGTTTGCAGCGTTGGCGAAGATAAACCGATGCTCTTTATTGCAAGTGATCATGAAGAGGTTGGAAGCGAGAGTACGTCGGGGGCAGGGGGCTCGTTTTTGGAGAGCACGCTCAAGCGTATGTTTGGAGATTTTGAAGAGTATACGCAGATGATGCGCTCGTCTATGCTTATAAGTGCGGACAATGCGCATGCAATCCATCCAAACTTCCCAAGCAAACATGACTCAAACCATGCACCGCTTATAAACAAAGGGAGTGTCGTCAAAGTCAATGCAAATCAGCGTTACGCCTCCAACTCAAAGACGATTTCAAGATTTATGAATGTTGCATCCTCCATCGGCGAGCCGATTCAGAACTTTGTAACAAGAAGCGATATGGGGTGCGGCTCAACCATCGGTCCTATAACAGCCTCAAGACTCGGCATTGAGACTCTCGACGTTGGGCTTCCGACATTTGCGATGCACTCTATCAGAGAGCTTTGCGGAAGCGATGATGCATATAGTCTTTATAAAATCGTTTTGGGATTTAACGACTGATGTCAGGCATAACACCCGATGAGCTAAGCCTTCTTATAGAGCAGACCTATAAGGTAGAGAAGGAGTTTAACGAGCTAAAAGCCTCTTATGCGCATCTGCAAGATACCGTTGAGGAAGTTGTTGAGTTTTTGCCAAACGCCATCTGGATACTACAAAAAGACGGTAGCGTTTTTCTGCAAAACTCTCAGGCAAAATCACTTGGCGAACTCTTTGAACTTTTGGAGCTTAAAAATGATGACTATGAGGTGCAGTTTAGCTCAAAATCCTACCTTATTAAAAGCTCTTCATACAAAGAGAAATTACTTCTTAGCGCGACCGATATAACCGAGCAGAAGAGAAAAGAGAATCTCGCAACCATGGGGCAGATGGCGGCACATCTCTCTCATGAGATAAGAAATCCCATAGGCTCCATCTCGCTTTTGAGCTCCACGCTAAAAAAGAGGGTGCTTCCGGAGAATGTGCCAATTGTCGAGGAGATTCAAAAGTCGGTATGCAGGATTGAGAGGATTGTAAAAGCAACGCTTATGTTTAGTAAAGGTGTGCATGCAAACAAAGCGCCATTTATGTGGAGTGAACTTCAAGATGCCCTAGATATGGCTGTTGGGTACTACGGTTATACAAAAGATATAACATTTGTATTTCCGGAGCAGAAATTTATACTAAATGCCGACAAAGATCTTCTTGAGATGCTCTTTTCAAATTTTTTAACCAATGCCATCGATGCAATAGAGCTTGATGATAATGAGTGCGGAAGCGTTGAGATTGTTTATGAATGTGATGATAAATTTCATAAATTTTACGTTTATGACAGCGGTGTGATGATTGAAAATACCAAAGAGCTTTTTGAGGCATTTAAGAGTACAAAAGTCAAAGGAAACGGCTTGGGGCTTGTTCTCTCAAGACAGATTGCCGAGGCTCACGGGGGAAGTGTTGAGCTGCTTGAGGGCAAAAGAAAGGGTTTTGAGATAAAACTTGCGCTATGACAATTTTTTTTGAATTATAAGATGTTAGAATAAACGAAAAAAAAGGGGTAAATGTGAAAAAAGAGTTGATCGAGGTTCCAAGAGCTACACTGGATTTTTATAAATATGAAGAGGATGGCTTGACATACTATGAGTACGATGCAACAGGTTGTCAGCCGCCTGAGCCTATGGTAAACACAATGGTTGGTCTCTCTCTTCTTAAGAGCAAAAATGATAGACTAGTCGGAATATTTTTTCACGAGCCGTTTCCTCTATATGACAGGATTCCTCTCACAATATCACACGAAGCTGCGCAGCTTGAGAGCGGTGACTTTAGAATAACTTTTAAACTCGAAGAATAAGCCAATTAGTTAAACTTTGTTATCTAAATTTAACTAGAATATCCTTTTTAAATAAGGATACATATGAAACAAATTCTATCGCTAATTAGCTCTATGAAAACGATGGCTCTCTTGATGCTAATCTTTGCAGCAGCCATCGGTTATGCTACATTCATAGAGAACGACTACGGCACAATTACCGCAAAAGCTGATGTTTACAACGCTTTGTGGTTTGAAGCTTTAATGGCTCTGCTAGCCATCAACCTGAGTATCAATATAGTTAAAAACAAAATGTTCAGCGTTAAAAAAGCTCCTATTTTTATCTTCCATATCTCATTTCTTATCATACTTCTTGGCGCGGCAATAACCCGTTTTATAGGCTTTGAGGGAACTATGCACATTCGTGAGGGTGAAACGGCAAATACTATGATTAGTATGGATACCTACTTCATTGTCAGCGCTAAAGTAGATGAGAAAAAAGTTGAGAGCCAAAAGAGCGTATACCTATCAAAAAGAACAAGCAACTCGCTATCAACATCTCTAAACATCGACGGCAAGGATGTAAATGTAAAATTGGCAGAGTATATTCCTGATGTTGTAGAGAGCTATGTTGAGGGCAAAGAGGGCGGCTTTGAGATGATTGATATGATGGTCACCGGCGAGCAGGGAAGCGAGCCTGTAAAACTTCGCAGAGGCGAATACTATGAAAATGAAAACATAGCGATAGATTTTGACTCTAAAAAGATGTTTTTAAAACCTACCATCTCCGTATATAGTGAAAATGACGAACTATTTATGAAGCATGACTTTACTCTGAAATTTATGAAGATGGACGGCGGCTTGGATGGCGAGATTACTCCAAGCGAAAAAAGTACTCTTGAGCTAAGAACACTTTTTGGTGCTAATGGAAGTAACTTTGTCATTAGAAACTTTTACAAGCATGCAAGTACTAAACTTGTCTCAAATCCCAACGCATCTTCTATGTCACCGGGGATGGATGCGCTTATATTTGATGTAAATGTAGCGGGTGTATCTGAGGCTGTTACAATCTTTGGTCAGGCAGGTAGACGTGCAAAAGAGCATCATAATGTAATCAACGGCGTAGATGTACACATAGCATACGGCTCGAAAATAATTGAACTCCCTTTTGGCGTCAAGCTTTTGGATTTTCAGTTAGACAGATATCCCGGTTCAATGTCTCCTGCCTCTTATGCAAGCGAGGTGGAACTGATAGACGAAGAACAAAACATACATATGCCTTACAGGATCTACATGAACAATATTTTAGAGCATCGAGGGTATAGATTTTTCCAATCTTCATACGATCAAGATGAGCAGGGAACTGTTTTGTCGGTAAATAACGACCCTGGAACCCTCCCCTCGTATATAGGATATTTTCTCTTAGGATTGGGTATGTTTTGGTCTCTCTTCTCAAGAGAAAATAGATTTGCACAACTATCAAAAAGAGCAAAAAAAGCAAGCGAGCAGAAAGCTCTTGGAATTTTACTCTCACTCGGAGTGCTCTTTAGCGTTGCACCGACATACGCAGAGGAGGTGGACCCCGTTATAAAAACAGTACTCTCCTTTGACAAAGAGCATGCCAAAAAATTTGGTGAGCTTATCGTACAAGACAGTGCAGGAAGAATGAAGCCGCTGGACACCCTCTCAAATGAGATACTGGCAAAGATTTACAGAGACTCGTCTCTTAAAGTAGGAAAAGAGACTCTAAGCGCAAATCAGGTTATTTTGGGAATGATGTCAAAACCTGAAGCCTATAAAGAGCTTAAAATCATTAGAACAAAAAACGAAGAGATAAATAGAATAATAGGAGTAAAACTAGATGCTACATATGCATCTTTTACGCAGTTTTTTGCAGATCCACAAAATTTAGGCAGCTATAAATTGGTTGAGTATGTTGATGCTGCAGCTAGAAAAGAGCCAAAAAGCAGAGACCTTTTTGATAAAGCGGTTTTAGAGGTAGATGAGAGAGTAAACATCTCTTTTTCCGTTTATACTGGCGATCTTATGAAAATTTGGCCAAAACCAAATGAGATAAACAACAAATGGTTTCCAAGCATAGAGGCACTTCAAACTTTTCCGCAGGACCATGCCGTTAAAATAAGAGAGATAGCATTTAATTATTTTGTCTCACTGGACAAAGGCGTTACTACAGGAGATTGGAGCGATGCAAACAGTGCAATAGAGAAAATATCTAAGTATCAGAAATTTTACGGAGTCTCTGTTATGCCTTCTGAGGGCAGAATAAAAGCTGAAATGTTTTACAACTATACAAATATTTTTGAGAGACTCTATCCTCTTTATTTTGTCATCGGTTTTATGCTCTTGATAGCAAGTTTCATAAAAATACTAAAACCGGCACTTAATATTAGAGTGCTTGAGAAGAGCTCATTGTTGATTTTAACGCTTTTCTTTCTTGCTCATACATTCGGGCTTGGACTTAGATGGTATGTTTCAGGACATGCGCCGTGGTCCGATGGTTATGAGTCCATGATATACATTAGCTGGGCAACCATTTTAGCTGGTCTTTTCTTCTCTAAACGCTCATCCATGACGATGGCTTCAACTGCCGTGCTGACAGGCTTGATTCTCTTTGTGGCGCATCTAAACTGGATGAATCCGCAGGTTACAAACTTGGTGCCTGTTCTTAACTCATACTGGCTTAGCATACATGTTGCGGTTATCACTGCTAGTTACGGTTTCTTGGGACTTGGTGCGCTTTTAGGTTTTATTGTAATTTTGCTCTTTGTGTTTAAAACAAAAAAGAATGAAAAACATATATCACTCTCAATTAAAGAGCTTAACTCCATAAACGAGATGAGTCTTATGATTGGTCTTGCATTTTTAACGCTTGGAAACTTTATAGGCGGTGTTTGGGCAAATGAGAGCTGGGGACGCTACTGGGGCTGGGATCCGAAAGAGACATGGGCGCTTGTGACGATTTTAGTCTATGCAGTCGTTGTTCACCTTAGATTTATAAAGTCAATCTACAGCGAATTTAACTTTAGTGTTATCTCCTTGTTGTCGTACACGTCGGTCATCATGACATACTTCGGAGTGAACTACTATCTTGCAGGAATGCACTCATACGCAAAGGGCGACCCTGTTCCTATCCCTGATTTTGTGCCTGTGACATATGCGATTCTCTTTATCGTTATTGCCATTGCGTTTAGAAATAGAAAGCTGGCTTAAGAGACGTTGCTATGGAGTTTACAGGCTTTAGTAAAAAAGCGCTTCCTTTTTTAGAAGCCATCCGCAAAAATAATAATAAAGAGTGGTTTGAAGCGCATAAAAGCGAGTATGAAGAGTGTCTTTTAAACCCTTCACGCGCTTTTGTGCAAGAGATGGGCGAGCATCTTATGGCGCTTGAGCCGACAATAGATTTTGAACCCAAAATCAACAAATCGCTCTTTAGAATCTACAGAGATACCCGCAGGATGGGAGCAAACAAAGCACCTCTGAAATCAAGAATCGGTATTATTTTTACACAGGGCAATAGCGGAAGCAGGCTTCAAAAATCCTCCTTTTACCTCCACTTCTCTCCTGATGAGCTTTTTGTATCCGTAGGTGTGAGATGGTTTGAAAAACCCATGCTTGATACCTACAGAGAGTACATAGGAGATGAGAGTCGAAGAGTTTCTCTCGATAAACTTTTAAAAACTCTTGAGGCAAAAGGTTATAAGACAGTAGAAAAAGGATACAAAAGATATCCACGAGGTTTTAGCCCTGAGATGCCGAGTGTGGATTTGAGCCTTTATAAAGGGATGGCAACTTATAAGATTTTAGAACCAAAGCTTATAGAAGATGGCGATAAACTAATAGATACGCTCTATAAAATATATGAAGAGATGCTACCATTACAAAGAGTTGTTTATGAGATAAGTTTACGAGTAAAAGAGGATTAGGTTATGAAAAAAGAAGCAATAGTTTTACTCAACATGGGCGGACCAAACAACCTTGAAGAGGTTGAAGTTTTTTTAACAAATATGTTCAACGATAAAAATATAATTACCGTAAAGAGTTCACTGCTTAGAGCCTTTATAGCAAAGATGATAACATTTACGCGAACTGAGAAATCTCAAGATATTTACAGACAGATAGGCGGTAAATCGCCTATTGTCGGACATACAAAAAAGTTGGTTGAGAAGCTTCAGTCGCGTGTCGGGGATGAAGTGATAGTTGATTTTGCAATGCGCTACACTCCACCTTTTGCTTCAGAGGTAATTGAGAGACTAAACAAAGAGAATCTTGAAAAAATCTACCTCATTCCACTCTATCCGCAGTTCTCCACGACCACCACAAAGTCATCTTTGGAGGATTTTGAAGAGCAGTACCACCTAAATGGCGGCGATGCTGTTTTAGTGGAGATTAAGCACTTCTTTCAAAACCAAAACTACAACAGAGCAGTACTTCAAAGAATTGGGGAGCGCATAAGTGCGGATGAGTGTAGTGATTTTGATATTATTTTTTCAGCGCATGGACTTCCTGTAAAGATTATTGAGCGCGGCGATGTTTATGAGCGCCATATAAACAAACATGTCGCCATCTTAACAAATATGCTCAAAGAGGCTGGGATGAATTTTCATGCGGTACATCTGGCATACCAGTCAAAAGTGGGACCGATGGAGTGGCTCAAACCCTCGCTTGAAGATAAACTAAAAGAGGTAAAGAGCAAAGGTGTTGTGATTTTTCCTATAGCTTTTACTATCGACAATTCGGAGACCGATTTTGAACTAGAGATGGAGTATAGAGAAGTTGCATTGGAGCTTGGTTTTAAAGATTATAGAGTCTGTGAGTGTCCAAATGATAGTGACTTTTTTGTTGATACTCTTGTTGAGCTATATGAGAAGATGAGATAGAAAAATAGAGATGAAAATCGTTATCTTTGATATGGACGGCACGCTGCTTGATTCCAAAAAAGATATTACCGTGTCCGTCAATTACGTAAGAGAGATGCATCACAATCTGCCTCCCCTGAGCGAGGAATATATAGTTGAAGTTATCAACATGGAGGTGCGAAACCTCTCCATGCTTTTTTATGAGACAGAGGTTTATTATCCAAAAGATAGAGAGTTATTTGAGGCTCACTACGAGCAGGAGTGTGTAAAAAATGTCTATCTCTATGATGGCGTAGAAGAGTTGCTTCAAAAACTCGTAGCAGCAAACGTAAAAATATCGGTCGCTACAAATGCTCCAACGCAGTTTGCCCTGAGGATGTTAGAGCATCTAAAGGTAAAACCTCTATTTGATGTAATCATAGGAGCGGACAGAGTTTCTGCTTCAAAGCCAAGCCCTGAAATGCTTCACTATATATTGAACCATTATGCATATGACGCCAAAAATCATAAGGCATGGATGGTCGGAGACAACACTAAAGATATTTTAAGTGCAATGAGTGCAGGGATAGAGTCTATCTTTGCAACATGGGGTTTTAGCCCTAAAAGTGATGCTCATTTGATTGTGAAAAAACCTGCCGAGGTATTAGATATAGTTTTATAAAACTTTATGCTAGAATAGTTTTAAACTATTTTAAGGACGAAAAGTGTTTGATAGTGACTTACTTATTGCCTTCGCATTAATGGCTCTGCTTTTCCTTAGACAGATATCAATTTTAAAACAGCCAAACAAGATAAACTATGCACCTCTTATGCTCGGCATCGGCGCAATAAGCGCTGTTGTTCACTTTATTTTATATCCAGATAGCGTAGAGACAAGCATGGCTCTAAAAGAGAGTTTCTTCCCCATCTTGGTCTCGCTTATATTGTACATAATCATGAATATTTTGCACCAGACGCAACAAAGAGAAGAGGAAAAAACGCAGCATGAATTTACAAAAGCGCTGACTGAACAGCTCTATGAGCTTAAAGAGTTTACGCTCAAGCTAGAGAAAAAGATGATTTTAAACCAAAATCAAGACAAACAGATGCAAGAGGAGAACAGAGAGAGATTTAAGCATGATATAAAAGCTCTTGACTCTATACTGATAAATCAGAACAGGTTTATAGAGAAGTTTGAAGAGCTGCGCGGCTGGCATGAAGATGTAAAAGGCTCTTTTGAAAATTTTACCGATGTTCAGATTCCTTCGCTTGACAATATAGTACATAAACATATAGATATTCTCAGGGTTGCCGAACAGGACCACTTTAACAAGGTAAGGACAACTCTTGCCAAAGCTATTGAGAGCAGAAGCGACATTATTGATGAGATAGAAGAGCTCAAAGAGAATCTGCAGCAGATGAGCAACCTCTCAAAAAGTATTGCAAAAGCGATTGTAAAAGAGACTATTGGAGAGCTCTCAAGCATTGCAAAATCTTTTGAAAAAGAGGTGCTCTCTTTGCGTTCACATACCGAGGGAGTAAACACTTCCCTCTATGAGAGCGAAAACAGGCTCGGCGGCATAAAAGAGCAGAGCGAGATTATTATGAAGCAGATGATTCTCTCTTCAAACAAGATGAGTGAGCTTAAAGATCAGAACAGTTCTTTGCATGACATCTACTCTACGATGAGAGATCTTATGAAAGATATCGAAGTGATCAAATCAGAGTATGTAAAATCGCAATCACAGCTTAGCATGATAATCAAAGAGTTTAAAGAGATAAAAGAGAGCGAGATAGATAGCACAAAAGAGCTGGTAGCATCTCTTGGCAACAAGCTCAGTGCTAAAATAGAGAGCTCTTTGGAGAAGCTGCATAAAGAGCACTCTTTGGCAAATGAAGATATCTCTCAAAGCGTGAAATTTCTCTCCAAACAGGCTCAACTAAAAAGCGGGTACGCTATGTCAGAGAGCAAAGAGAATAAGTAGAGGGTACGCAAACATCCCAATATATGGCAAGAAGTCGTTTATAGGTGCGAGAAGAATAAGACTTAGTTCCTGTGAGAGCTCTTTTTTTGTATAGATCTGCTCTATAAGAAGAATTTTGGTTGCGACATCTAGAGTCTTTAAAAACAGCAGGATTACCGCGTACATATTTAGGTCTGTGATCATAGCGAACCCGATGCTGAAATAAAATGTCGGGTGCATAATCAAAAAGAGAAATATGCTCTTTGCGTAGTATCTGTGCATCTTTATAATCATGCCCATAATAGTCGGTGCCTTCTGCCATGAGACTTCAAAAAACTCCAACAAAATAAACAAAAGCATATAGTTTAAAATTAAATCATCAATCATTCTTGAATTTTACTATAAATATTTTAAAGATTCAGACTTTTGGTTCATACCAAAGTACTATTTACTTGTAAAACTCTATATGTTAGCATTGTAAAATAATTAATACGGAGGTGTGAGATGGCTAGTGGAAAAGTGATAGGACAGATAGAGGTAACAAAAGGCAGTATTAAAATTGTTGGTGTTGACGGTGTTGTTCGCGAACCTGGATTTGAAGGGTTTTTGTATGAAAATGAGCAGGTTATAAGCAATGACCCCGACGCTCTGTTTCAAATCAAGTTTTTGGCACTTCCTGAGGCATCTGCGTATGATGGTGCATTTAGAATCCTAGCAGACGGTTCTGTAATCCATGGCAGAGATGCAACGGACAGTGTAGCCAGCGATGAGAATTTAGTTGATATTTTAGAGACTGCAGCGGGTGAAGAGGCAGCGGAAGGCAGTTCTTCATTTACTCCTACAAATATTGTGGCTGAATCAAGCGTGCTTGGCTTTAACAGAGGAGCAAACAGTGAGCTTGGATTTGGCATAACTGATTTTGGCGGTGAAAACGTCGTTTATGACCTTGCCCAAGAGGAGGGGGAAGCAGCTGTTGTAATGCCTCCTGTAATAACATCTCCAAATGTCGTCATATATGATGAAAACGACACTGTTCCGGTTATTCAGATAACAGCGACGGCTGAGAGCGATGTAATTTACAGCATTAGCGGACTGGACAGTGACTTCTTCAATATTGACTCCGCAACCGGTCTTGTCACTTTTAAAGAGTCTCCGGACTTTGAAAATCCAAAAGATTTGGGTGGAAATAATGAGTATAACACCTACGTAACAGTAACTGATGCATTTGGCAATTACACTACACAGCTTTTGTCCGTTCCTATCAACAATGTCAATGAGCCTGTAACGGCTGTAGATGATACCGTGAACGCCGTTGAAGATACTGTTCTTTATTCCACAGTTGATTTGGATGCAAATGACTATGATATCGACGGTGATGATTTAACCGTTGAGGCAGGCACGTTTGCAACAGCTCAAGGCGGTGAAATAGTTATTGCCGAGAATGGAAGCTATACATATACGCCTCCAACCAACTTTAACGGAACAGACAGTGTAAATTATACTGTGACAGATGGCGAATTTTCTGATGTAGGTACGTTAACGATTAATGTGGAAGCTGTAAACGATGCACCCACAATTACAGTTACTTCAACAAACGACTTCACTGAAGATGACCCTGCAAATGAAGTAGGCTCAGTAGTTGCAACTTATACGACGGACGACGAAGATGGAGATACGGTAAGCGTAATTCTAAGCGATACAATCAACTATGCACTTGGAACAGGCGATGATGCAGGTAAAGTTCTCTTAACTCAAGCAGGACTTGGCTTAGTAAATGCAGGAACAGATTTACCAGCATTTACACTTACTCCAAACGATGGAACAGTTGATGGCACCCCTGCAGATGTTGACCCATCAGTAATTCTCGTAAACGATGCACCCACAATTACAGTTACTTCAACAAACGACTTCACTGAAGATG